>CAYQRA010000166.1:0-10771 GCA_964419315.1 uncultured Saprospiraceae bacterium
ACCGCCGCGCCTGTTTGCGTTCCCGCAATTCCATCGGCATCTGCATCCAATACGCCTTCTTCTAAGGCATCAAAACAAGTATCGCCATCGGCATCTAATTCGTAAGCATCATAGGTACCATCTGGGCTAGTTTCACTATCTGCAATCGTATAATTTAAAACGCCATTATCTACCACAGTCTCCAGCGAATCAAATAGACCATTGCTTCCAAAAGTACTGGTGATGCCATCAATGATTCCATCATCATTGGCATCTATTTCGAGATGGCCCGCCTCGTCGACATCAAAAATTCCATCATTATCACTATCCAAATCAAGATGATTAAAGATGCCGTCATTATCTGCATCCTCTCCGCAGTAAGTTATTTGGGTAAATCTTATCGTTGAATTTTCTGGGTGGACATAAGCAATTTCGATTCTACTTACTCGGTTGCGGAAATAGAAAATCACAGAGCCAAGGTGATCGTCTGCAGGATCATCTCCTTGGATGTCTATATCGCCGAGGTAGGTAGAGGTGGTGGAAGTAAATTGATTGCCACTTTGATTGATGAGGGAGCCAACAGCGATTACTCCTTCGGTCGTGAGATCGTAGAGGACCGCATTTTCATCATATACATTGACGGTATACCGTTCTCGATTATCGAAGTCTGTAAGTTTGAAATAGACGGCACTCATTGGATTGGAAAAATTAATATCGAGCCTTCCATCAGAGGTGCTAGTGGTTTGGAATCGCATGGCATTGCCCTGTATTCCTGCATCGTAACCATAAATTAAACCTTCATTGCTTCCCGAGCGAGTATAAGTAAGATCGGTTCCCGTTATGGTATAAGTGCTATTGTTTAGTTCATTTCCAATTCCAATCGTTCCAGCTATATTTGTATTGCTTCCACAGCCTTCTTCTAGGTCTGGCAATCCATCATTATCGTCATCGAGATCACAATTATCACCGATGCTGTCTAGGTCATTATCGTTGTCTCCTGAATTGGTAGATAAATAACAATCCGGATCTTCGCAATCCGTCAAACCATCTCCATCATCATCAAATCCATTGCCACAAATTTCAATATCGTCAAGAAGTATCCCTGCGTCCCAAGAATCATCATAGGCATTGCTAAGTGGGAATACCTCTGTTCGACCAGTGATGGTATCGGCATCGGAGTCGCTGGGGTCGGGACTTCCTATGCTTCCTAAAGCCGCAAAGGAAGAGGACGTTGGCGGTAGAATAAACTCTAAGAAATAATCACCATCTACTAAATTATTGAAGATATAATATCCCGGATTTCCATAAACATCATCCCTCGTTGTCGTCGTGGATAGTAGGACTCCCGGAGCACTATTATTATAAATATTAACGCTGACTCCGTTGACTCCATTACTTGGAAATTCATCCTGTATTCCATTCTCATTAACATCATCCCAAACATAATCACCTACCGAATTTCTATCCGATAAGCCTAAATCCCAGCTTCTGTCTGTTTCCAAAAAACCAATGTTGGTAATGGGCATTACCACGACCGTGTCGGTTCCTATTATTCTAATCTGGCCATCAGAATCGAGTTCATCATCTGCTCCAGCATTGGAAATGGTAGTTGTATAACCCGTAGGCAATTGAATAATAGCATAATAATCTCCCTCCGGTAAATCTGGAAAAACATAAAGGCCGCCACTACTCGTAAGCGTGAAATTGATAAAAGAATCTAAGGCTGGATTTTGATAATTATCGTTATTGGTATCTTCGTAAAAATCAATTCTAACGTTATCTAATCCGGGTTCGCCAATATCTTGGATGCCATCATAATCACTATCAATCCATACGTAATCGCCATAAATTCCAGGCGTATTTTCTTGGAGGTTGATCCCTACTTTTTGGGGTTCAGAAGGGAGTAGTCGGGTACCCGTATCTGTTCTTTCGCCAATGTAGGCAAATGAATTATAAGCAATAGAATCGGGGGGACTACCTATCGTAATTAAGCCATCCACCGGAGTTCTCATAGACCAAGTAAAAGTCAAAGTATCTCCAGGATCCAAAATGAGGCTACCAAAATCAAATTTGAGGGATTGTATGGAAATGATATCTGCTGGTAAGCTAGTTGTCCAAGTGCCTGCATCGCAACCTGCAGGACCCGTAGGGACGATGCCTTCCGCGGAGCGACAAGGATTAGCCGAAGTGCTATAATAGACCGTTACGCCACTTGGGGCTGCCACGGAGTCTACCAAAAAAGGCCGCCATCTAGAATCTCTTGCGCCCGGATCAATTACCCCATTATCTCCCAAGGATGGAAGGATGTCTACGATCACCACATCCGTAAGAGCAATTGATCCTAGGTTGTATAATTCTAATTGATAATCAGAAATTCCTCCTGGAACCGTTTGCGCCACTTGTGGATAGGATACATAATTGGAGTCTAACTGACCTTTTACTGATTTTTTAGATTCTAAAACCGCTACATTGGCCACGGTATATTCTTCTTCGCCTCGGCAAAAGGTTTCCGTGGTATTGCCATTTAGATTGAAGTCAAAAGTATCTGCGACCGAAATGCAAGCATCATAAGTAAGACTATCATTGGCAGCAGAAAGGAACAGTACTTTATTGGTATAATCTCTTGCTCCGGTTCCGATTTTTACTCTTGCCCTCACTCTTATCGTCCACGAATCATTGACGGAAAGACTGCCCGTAAAAGCAGCCTCTACATAGTCGCGAGTGGTCCCATTAAAATTTGGAGTGCTACTGACTGAAACAGAGCTAGGAGGATCACTAAAACTATAATCAATGTACTCTAAGCCTTCAGGAAGTAAATCTCCAATAACCGGATCTATCAAAGCTCCAGATGCACCAGAACGATTGGAAATCTGTAAGGAAAAACTAATGGTATCTCCAGGAACCACGATAGAACTTCCATTCGTAAATTTACCGATATAAACCTCTGGTACTGGTGCCACAATATCGACATCGTGGCAATACCTATTCACCATAAGGTCACTACCTACTCCTGTGATAAAGTCGGCGCAATTAGTAATGGTGGTATCTCCTGTAACGGTATTTCTTACTGTTACTCTAATCTGTGCAGGATTTCCGTATGTGCCAAATTCATTATACCCCGGAGGGATAGAATCGTATTCATATTTTACCACTGTAATATATTCTCCGGGATCTAAGAGTAGCGAAACAGGGTAGGAGGTTCTACCATAATAAGGATTTCCGGGGAGCCCTTGCCAAGACACATCTAAGTTGGTTTGGAATAAAACAGAGACTCCAAAGGTGCCGAAGGGTTGATTGGTAAATGGAGTGTATAATTGAGTGACAATTAATTCATAGGGGATGGAATCAATTATGGTAAAGCTATCCAATGTTACATTTCCTGAATTCCTCACGTTTAAGGAATAAGTAATTTGAGATCCAGGAGAGGAAGAGCCGGTAGACCCTGTTTTTGAAGTAATCCAAGAAGTATCTGCGAGCACAAGTTCGTGACTGGTGTCATCAAAAAGGGTTGTATCCGATCCTCCGGGGCGAGTACCTTCAAGACTGGCCTGGTTACTCACGGTATCCCCAATACTAAAAGTTGGACTCGGATAATTTACAGTTACATAGGAAGAGGGACAGGTCGAAACCGTACTGATATTATAATCTCTTGGCGGCCATTCCACCGTGTTAGAAACTGCATTATAGACGCCTCCATTGGTGGCACTGATAAAGTTTGCTCCAAGGGGCAAAGTATCTACTAGGGTGGCATTGAGCAGACTCAAAGAACCAAAGTAGCCTCCTGATTTACAGACTTCTAATTTATAAGAATAATTTTGATCGGGAGTTACACTAGCGGAAGAAACTGTTTTTGTTAGCCTTTGTCTAAACTCAGCAATAGCAGTGGTGTTCACTGAATTACTGGTAATGGAAGTTGCATTGCTTGCGTAAATTTCAGCCTTATTCGTTGCTACTTCTCCATTTGCGGTAGCTCCTATGTTGAATCTAACATTTACCAAAACTTGACCACTTGAACCCGCAGGAAGTGGATCATCAAAGTCAAATTGTACAAAATGATCCGAACTATTATAGGTTTCACTTGCGGTATGTACCGAACCTATTGCAGATAAAAACTGTACTGAAGCAGGTAAGGTGTCTCTGATGATCACATTATTGCAATCTTCTGTAAGGCTAGCACAACTGTAGGAAAGGGTATAGGTGAAAATTCTTCCGGTTTCGATAGAAGCATCAGAAACGGATTTGACCAATTCAAGGGTCGCTGCAAAGGTCGGTGCTTTTGCAGAGGTGCTTAGTAGTAAAAAAATTACTACAAAAAATAGGTCTAATAGACCACAATATGGGTTATTGGTGGGTTTGAAGCACCTTATGAGCTTGTTCAATATTAAGATTTTTGTCTTTATTTGTTTTAAATAAATAGGAAATCTTATAATGTGAAATATATATATGTCTACTCGAAAATGTAATCAAGAACCTAGCCAAGAAATGGACAATTCCATTTTTTTTTAACATTAAGATTTCGCCTCTTGCTTCTTTTCCAACTTAGGAGGCTCAATTTGTTTTTGGTAAAAACAATGTTATATTTGGGCACATTTTGTTGTACTGTTATTTTCTTTGCTAAAGGAGGTCTTTTAACCCTAAGGTTCTTCAATAAAATTTTTCGAATGGATCAAACAATCCTAGTAAATAAAGCGATTCTGGAAAGTCTCTATTTGTGGCAAAATTCAGAATGGAAATATTATAAAGCAATCCAAGAGGCTTTTGAAAATCGATCAAAGGAAGCTTCTTTAGTTCAATTTGCAGAACAGGATTATTATCGATTTTTAAAGGAATATAAAATTAGAAGATCCCTGCCGGGGAAGGGAACGCCACCAGTTGTTGAACTCGTCAAGGATCTATTTAAGAACGGTGGTTTTGCGGAGCGGGTAATGCAATTTGCGGATAATCAAGGGGTCATTGATGACTATTGTGAAGAATTAAGTGAGAACGAAGAGATCAGTGGCGGTAAAAAACTTTTATCCCTAATCACCAAAACGGCCTTCCTTCTAAAACCAAAAGTAATTCCTCTTTTTGATAAGTATGCAAAAGAAAGTTTAAAGCAGGAAACGAAGATAAAGATTACCAACTTCGAAACTTTTTACCGAGCTTTCCAGCAATACAAAAAGGGGAATATTGAATTCGTAAGGGAGAATGTAAAGCGCTATGATTGTGTCTTTAGTAGCTTTGATGAATTGTCTGAATTTGAAAACAACAGAGAATTTATAGCTCATCGAACCATCGACAAAATCTTGTGGATGAAATATAATATGCAGCGTAAATGACCTTAAACAAATGAAATTATCAAGTAAAGAAGTAGGAAAAATAGTTTACGATTCTTTTTGCGAAACTTTTGAAAAAAAAGATACTGGAGAACTTAAAGAGAGTAACCCATATCGGTCCGCTTATTTTGTTGGTCGCATTGGAGATCAATTAAAAGAGCATTTTAAGCCGGCTAAAACAAATTACCAATCTATTGAGTCTATTAATAATCCTAAAAAATTAGCTGGAGAATGGCTATTTGATATTTGTGTTACGGCCCAAATAGAAATCGAAGACCGCCGAAAAGGATGTGGTTCCTCTAAAATTAATACCAATATTTTATTTGCCTGTGAATCAGAATTTGAAACAAGTATTACAGCATTTGCAACGGATTTTGGAAAATTAATATGCTCCAATGCCAATCAATTTCTTTTTATCCAAGGATTAAATCAGAAAACACCGGAAGGCAGAAAAGACTTTATAGCCGCTAGAAAAAATATTATCCAAACCCAACTAAAGCATCTAATTGAAGATGATTTTGTTTTGGCATTTGTACCCACTCCAGGGAAAATTGGAAAGCAAAGTTTTTGGGATGAATACGAATCGGAAGTGAAAGGATGGATAGAAATTTATAATTATGAGGTGTCCATCAATGATTTTACAAAGCTAGAATATTGATCTATTAAAAGAAGAGAATGAGGGAATGCTGAGCAGCATGGGCGACAACAATGAAATAAATATCTTAAAAATAAAAATCATGAAAAAATCAAAAATCAAACCGAATACTTTTAGGAACTTCGCTAGCTCTTGGAGCAAATCTCTTATCCCCGCAGATCAACTAAACTCTTTAAAAGGAGGAAATATTATTGAAGACTTTGGCAGTTTTTAAAGGACTTAAAACCGCTTGATCATAGGGAGTCATTGAAACCCAAGTTTCAATGACTTTTTTATATTCTAAAGTAAAAATCTTTAGACTTTACCTTTCGAATAAATATCATCAATTTCTATAAAACCAATATAGGTCTCCTGACGGACACCACTCCTTGCTTAGTAGCATTTATAGAATGCTTTGAATTCGAAGTCAGAGACAGATCAAGCTTATTTTTTGTTGAAAACTACTTACTAAAAATAGAAGACATTTGTCGAAAAAGATAGAAGTTAGAAGATAAGATAAGTATCTTAGCCACCTCTAAAGGACCACTCAAAGGGATGCTTTAGATATCCTTTTTTAATCTCTTTTTCCAATAATAGATGTCAAAAATCAAAGAAAATATTTGGGCACAAATCCTCATTATTTATACGCGCTTCCTGATTGGAGGGACTTTTGTTTTTGCCAGCCTAATCAAAATAAAAGGTCATCGCTTTACCGGAACTAGCGGCGCAGATCATCCCATAGACTCCGCTTGGCACTTTTTTGAAACCATGTACCAATCTGGCCTGTATTGGCAGTTTATTGGATTGGGCCAACTCGTCGCTGGCTTCTTGCTGATGACTCAGCGCTATGCGAAGCTCGGAGCTGTGATGTTCCTACCGATTATCAGTAATATTTTTGTGGTGACGCTTTCTTATGATTTTGCCTATACCCCTGTGATTACGGGACTAATGCTTTTGGCCAACCTGCTTTTGCTGGCCTGGGAATGGCCGGAATTAAGAATCTTTTTCAACCTTCCTCCCGTTTTTGAATCCAAAAAAAGATGGGAAAAAGATCGTATTTGGGAGTGGACTGGATTAACTTTATTTTTGTTTACTTTTCTTTACCGACTTTTCGTCAACGCCTATGATCTCTTTTTCTGGCTAGGCATTTGCTTGCTCGTCGGATTGCTTGGATTGGCAATGGGCTGGCAAAGAAAAAAGTATTACTAACCTCTACCTTATGCCACTAGATACCTATGTTGCTGCCGATTTTCTAGGAAAAAAGAAAGAAAAAATGGATGGAGAAAGCCAAACAAATTGCTCGCGAAACCAATTTGGATTATCTTTGGTTGGGGGGATGAGCGAAAAATGATTTTGCCGTCTTTGGAACCTATAATTTTATCTTTGAAGACAAAGCACAAATGGATGATTTGACGAAATTTAATTTAAAACCTAAATGCTAATGTACTAGATCTAAAATATAAAGAATGATACCAGAAGAAAAGAAAAAGATAAGCAAGCAAGCAAAAATGTTTGCAGAATTGCAGCAAAAAGACATTTTTGAACAAGCCAAAACCTACGCCTATGCTTACGCGGATCAAATCGAGGAAATGGATGTTTTTCCTTCCGAAGAAAACCAGAAAATGCTGCAAGGTTTTGAAGAGTCCCTTCCTGAAAAACAAACCCCTGCTTCCTTGGTCTTGGAACAATTGAACCAATTGGGTGGCCCCAATACCATCGCCCAAACAGGTGGCCGATATTTTGGTTTTGTCAATGGTGGAGCGCTACCCGTGGCAGTAGCAACCAAATGGTTGTCTGATTTTTGGGATCAAAATGGAGGTTTGTTTTTGACCTCTCCCATAAATTCCAAATTAGAGGCCGTTTGCGAAAATTGGCTCAAAGAATTATTTTCGCTACCGGCTGAAACGGTGGCTGGGTTTGTCAGTGGGACTTCCACTGCGAATCTCTGTAGCTTAGCTGCTGCTCGCTACCGATTGCTCAAAAATGCGGGTTGGGACATCAATGTTCAAGGGCTAAATGGTGCCCCTAAAATCCGAGTGATTGCTCACCAACAAATACATTCTAGTATCAAAAAAGCTTTGGCAATCTTGGGCTTTGGTAGTGAGAATATTGAATGGTTTGCGGCGGATGAAAAAGGACGATTGGATCTTGATCATTTGCCGACCTTAGATAGTCTTTCTCTCGTATTG
This sequence comes from uncultured Saprospiraceae bacterium, assembly GCA_964419315.1. Classification (GTDB taxonomy): domain Bacteria; phylum Bacteroidota; class Bacteroidia; order Chitinophagales; family Saprospiraceae; genus CALLVY01. The sequence continues at coordinate 8,118 of CAYQRA010000166.1, forward strand.
CTACAAGCAGGAAATGTAAATACTGGCGCTTTTGATCCTTTCTCTGAGGTCTGCGACCAAGCCAATGAAGTAGGGGCATGGGTACATGTAGATGGCGCTTTTGGTTTATGGGCCGCCGCCTGTAAATCTTTGTCTTATCTGACGGAAGGAATGGAAAAGGCAACTTCCTGGGCGGTGGATGGACATAAGACTTTAAATACTCCTTATGATTGTGGAATTGTCCTTTGCCGAGATGAACCTGCCATGATTAGTGCCTTGCAGGCAACTGCCGATTATATTGCTTATACCGATCATAAAGAACCGATGTTGTATACTACCGAAATGTCCAAACGTTCTCGGGCAATTGAACTTTGGTCTTGTCTAAAATATTTGGGAAAAAGTGGCGTTGATGAAATGATAACAGGCTTTCACTTACGCGCGAAGCAGTTGGCTAAAGGTTTGTCGGCGCATGGTTTTAGAATTATAAATGAGGTAGTTTTTAATCAAGTATTGGTAGCTTGTGAAAATGATGAGCAGACCCAAAAGACCTTGGCGAATATCCAAAAATCCGGAGAATGTTGGTGTGGACCTTCTGCTTGGAAAGGCGAAGCGATGATCCGGGTAAGTATTTGTTCTTGGGCAACTACGGAAGAAGATATTGAGCGTACCATCCGAGCTTTTGCCAATGCTAGAAACTAAGTCATTTACCCAAAAGATAAAAGGATGAACTATTATCAACAAAGTTCTGAAAGACTGATTTTTCGCAAACTAACAGAAGCGGATATTCCCAATTGGTTGCCTTTTTTTACAGACAACGACCATTTGCCCTTCTTGGGAATGGATTTGTCCAAAGACCATCAGAGCCTTGCGGAAACTTGGATAAGAAAACAGTTTGACCGTTATCAAAAAGATGGATTAGGACACCTAGCAGTGATTGAAAAATCCAGTGGTGCATTTATTGGGATGGGAGGACTTTTGGTGCGAGAACTTATGGGGCGTCAAGAATACGAAATTGCATATTCTTTAAAACCCAAATTTTGGAGGAAAGCTTATGGAACAGAAATCGCCCAGCAGATGAAACGTTTTGGGCTTGCTGCTAAGATCTCTAATCGCTTTGTATCCATTATTCATAAAGACAATATTGGTTCTATGAAAGTGGCGGAAAATAATGGGATGAAGGTGTTTTTTGAAACCCATTATTTAGGTATGGATGTATTTGTTTATGGCATTGAAGTCGAAAATAAATAACTTCTTTGACCAGTTTTTGCAGACCGCATAATTATTGAATCAGGACTTGATATTTTTGATTCTCTGACAAATCCCGTGAGTGAGTCAACCAAAAAGAAGAACAAACGCTCCTTTTAGTCGCTTTTTGCTTCTTATTTTTGGTTGACCACGGGATTTGTCCAAGAACGATATTTTTTTGATGAATGAAGAAATAAGCGTTCAGGTTTTCTGATTTATTGGTCCTTCCTAAATTCTGCAGGAAAAGAACTAAGATCAATTTCCCAGAGGTAACCGAGCATAAAAAACACAAATAGGGAAAGCAGAATAATAGAAATAATATTTAACCAAATTCCGGTTTTTATCATGTCGGAAATCTTTAAATAACCAGAGCCAAAAACGATGGCATTAGGCGGGGTGGCCACTGGCAACATAAAAGCGCAAGATGCGGCAACCGTTGCCGAAACCATGAGCAAGTAGGGGTGTAGATCAATAGATAGGGCTATTGGTGCGAGGATGGGGAGCAGCATGGCAGTAGTGGCTAAATTGGACGTGATTTCTGTCAAAAAATTTACCGAAGTAATGAGGATAATGATGAGTAAAAAAGTGGGCAGAAATTCTAATAAATTAAATTGCTGTCCGATCCAATTCGCTAAACCACTGGATTGAAAAGCAGTGGCCAAAGCCATGCCACCACCAAATAAGATCATGATTCCCCAAGGCATTTTTACCGCTTCGCTCCATTTTATAATGGGTTCATTGGTTTGTGAAGAAGGGAGTAAAAATAAAGCAAGCCCCGCTAGAATGGCAATGATGGTATCGTCTAATTGAGGAATAAAATTTTGTAATAATGATCTAAACATCCACAGCATTGCGGTAAGGATAAAAACTACCAAAACCGTTTTTTCCTCGTAACTTATTTTACCTAAACTTTTAAGGTGCTTTAGCAATTCGTTTCTTCCTCCCGGAAATTCTTCTACCTTAAATTTGAAGGCAATTTTGGTCAGGTATATCCAGCAAATAAATAATAAAAATATAGAGATGGGTAGTCCAAATTTCAACCACTGTGCAAAGGAGATTTCGACTCCAAATGTTTCTTTTACCACTCCTGCAAAAACCAAATTGGGAGGCGTACCAATCAAAGTGGCCATACCCCCAATGGAGGCAGAATAAGCAATGGCCAGCATCAGTGCTTTTCCAAAAATGGCATTTTCATCCTCTTCGGTATCCGGGTGATCTTTCAATTGAGAAATAATGGCCATTCCAATCGGTAACATCATCACCGAGGTGGCCGTATTGGATATCCACATCGACATAAAAGCAGTGGCCAACATAAAACCCAGGATGATTCTGGATATACCCGTTCCAATAAGATTTATAATATTTAAAGCGATTCGTTTATGTAAATTCCATTTTTCAATAGCAATGGCAATAATGAAACCTCCCATATA
>CAYQRA010000167.1:0-10754 GCA_964419315.1 uncultured Saprospiraceae bacterium
ATAGTCGTAAAGGTATTCCTTGATGACATTCACCTTGAAGATAGACCCTATTTTGGCACTCTTTATCAAATTATTAGTTTTCTATTTTCAAATAACTTCGTTGATTAGAAACAAATGATAGATCAAGCACTAGAAGATTTTATTAATAAAAACCTAAAGGAGTCTTTGGAGAAAATTGTCTTCCAGGTAAGAAATCGCTTTGCTGTCGATCCACAATTTGTAGTTGCTCAGATCAATGGAAGAAATAAGGTCGGGAAGAAAATTCCTGCTTGGGCAGAAGTGTCGGGACTTCAATTTCCAAGTGTGCTTTCCTTTGAGCAATGTTCTTCTCAAAGTACCGCTCAGTACAAAGCAAATCTAATCAAAGGAAATTCCCTGATCGACCTCACGGGAGGTTTTGGAGTAGATAGTTTTTTCTTGTCCCAAAATTTTACGAAAGTAGATTATGTAGAAAAAAATGAAGCGCTCTTTGCTTTGGTGAAATCCAATTTCAAGCAATTGGGATCGACCAATATCACTTTGCATCATGGCGATGGACTATCTTTTTTGCATCAGCAAAAGGCGAAAGTGGATTGGCTTTATGTAGATCCGTCGCGACGCAATAAGGAGAAAGGAAAAGTATTTTTGATCGAAGATTGTGAACCAGATATTAAAACCCATTTGCCATTGCTTTTGGCCAAAGCAGATCAGTTGTTGATTAAGTTTTCGCCGATGTTGGACTTGGAGGAGATTTTGAAAAAACTCCCTGGTGTTGCTCGGATCATTGTATTGTCTTTAAAAAATGAATGCAAAGAAGTCTTGGTGCAAGTGGATGGAAAAGCGAGGGCACGCGAAGAAATCACCATTGCAGCGGTAGATCTTCCTGCCACACAAGCAGTCACTTCCTTTGTGGCCAATGCCCAACAGAAAAAGACCAGTTCGGTTGATTTTGGCCCTCCCGAAAGGTATATCTACGAACCCAATAAAGCCATCTTAAAAGCAGGACTACAAAATCATTTGGCCCAAGATTTAGGTCTTCACAAATTAGCGGCGAATAGTAATTTTTTTAGTTCGAATGCCTTGGTGAAACAATTTCCGGGGCGAATTTTTCTCAAGAAAGAGACGACGAAGGGCAAAGGAAAATTGATTCGAAAATTCCTAGAGGACGGCAAGGCAAATGTGATTGCTCGGAATTATCCCTTGAATGCGGCGCAAATTTATCAGCAGTTTAAGATTATTCCGGGAGGGCGAGTTTATTTGTTGGCGACTACTTTGGCGGGTGGGGAGAAAGTGATTTTGGTGGGGGAGCGGGTGAAGTGAGGGGATGCCTTTTGGTCGGATTAATTTTGAGCATAAGCATTGAATGTCTTCCAGTATTTATCTTTATAAATATCAAAATCAATGTTTTGATCTCCCTTGTATTTTTCAATTACTTTATATAATGTTCTGGAAGGTGTACGAAATTCTTTGCAGGCAAAATAGACCAATCTTTCTTTGTTTCCTGTTTCTCTCCCTACATTTATATATCCTTCAGAATCCTTGAGTTGTTCCATTATTTCTTCTTCTATTTTATCCATCAAATTGGAGCAATTCTTATTTGGCATTCCATTATTGTCTTGGCCATCATAATTCATGGTGATGATTAAAATCCATGGATGAGAAGCTTTTTTCTCCCAATTCAATAATTCCGTATTCATCACCGCAATGATTGGTTGGTCATTAGATTCAAACTCAAACAAGCTATACGAATCATTATCTGTATCTATTCTTATTCCTTCGTATTTTTCTATAAATTCTTTCTCTCTCCAAATAATATATTTCTTCAGTTTGTTTATTGGAACCAATTCTTTTTCTGCCTTATCAAGGCCAATAAAGTCTAGCTGATCAATTGTGGTGATAAACTCTAGTTCTCCTAGGTAATTATCCAAAAAGATATAGGTTCCTTTCGCTATTAAATCTTCATTTTCTGGAGTAAGCTCTTTGTGTAGAATTGTGATTCCAACTTCATCTGGATAGTTTGGATCATCATTGGAGTAGAACCATAGATTATCAGTGCCAAAGTTGTGGCCTGCCATTTCGATATTATACCCATCCATGTTTGATCCGGGTTTAAGTGCCGTAAAAAGCCAGTTGTCAATTTTTGGACTTCGGCTGACTAGGTCTTCGATGAATACGATGTTTTTGATATTGCCATCTGGCGTTAATATTAATTCCGCTTTGTTTTCCTCCTTCATGCCAACTAAATAAAAAATTCCTTCTCTTAGGTGGTCTAGCTGCGGAGCTAATCGGTCAAAAAAGTTTTCTTTAATCTCCTGCTGTTCTTTTACAACTTTGAAAAATGTATTGGCATTATCCTCAAACCAAGTCCAAAAATCTATGCGATCTAATTGCTTTCTTGTTTTCCTTCTAAAGAATTTTTTTATAAAATCCATACCCAGAAATTATTTGTTACTCATTAAAACTCTACCCCTACAACTTCACCACCCGAACCTGCTCCACCCCCTCCTTCGTCTCCACCCGCAAAACATAAACCCCCGCCACAAAATCAGAAAGATCCAATTCCAAGCGATCCCGCTCTGCACCTGCAAAATTCCAAGACTTCCCATTCACCGCGACCAATTCCACCGAAGAAATGATAGCCTCTGCTTGGATCACCAAAAGATCTTCCACCGGATTCGGAAAGACTTCCACACTCGCAGCTTCCAAATCATTGGCCGCCAGCGGGACATTGCTATAGCCCGGCGTCCGCCAACTCAACATTAGGACTTCCCCTGCACCATCCGGATAAAGTCCCCAAGGAACATCTGGACCAACAGCCCCATAAGTAAAGGTGTCGATGGGCGCATAATTATTAGCTTCGCTGTCCCAGATCCCCAATTGCTCTCCATTTTTGCTCAATTTGAAATTGGTATGCCTACTGCCTTGTCCCTGATCTTCATCGCACCAGAAAAGCATAAACTCTCCGGGCTCTAAAGTTTTATCCGGCATCATCCATTTGCTGGGATTGCTGTGGTCGTCCGAAAGGAATTTGTCGCCGAGGTATACGGCTTCTGATCCGCCATTATAGACTTCCATCCAGTCGTCGTATTGGCCGGCTTCATCTGGGAAACTATAATTATTGTCTGCCATAAATTCATTGATGAAGAGAAAAGAAGTGGCGGCATAGCCGACTCTAGATTGAAGGTCATTACAATAAGGAAATCGGCTAGTTGAATTGGCATCTGCGGCTTCAAAATAATAATCCACTTTCCCGACACCGGGAAAAGCAATTTGTACGGTGTATAAACCATCTCCTGCAATTGCATCGGCACCCATGCCGTCATCGCTGAGGGAAATGTTGTTTTGCCAACCTTGATTGTTAAAATTGTAATGCAAGGAAACGCTGGGTACATTTTCATCGATTACGCGTATCGAAAAAATCATTTCATTATCATTCCAATCAAATGCTGCACGAGTTAATGCTGGTGCAATTTCTTCTACCTCCAATTGATACATGGCATTATTGGTTCGCCGTTCGACGAATTCGGTAATCCCAAATGGGACATGTTGCCCTAGTCCGTCGTCATAAGAATTGAGAAAATCTTGATGATCAAAACCATAATCGGCGACCGCGAAAGTGTCCTTGAGCACATGGGGAGAAAGTCGATTTTTAAAATCTTCTAAATAGACATCAAGGAAATCATCATTGAAAAAATCATCAATGAATTGATCCATGTAATAGCTCATGCGATCGCGATAAGCAGGAACCGAAAGAATATTGTTGTAAATCGGTCGTTTTTCATCTTGTTTCGACCATTTATATGGATCTCTATTGCCCCAGTCGATTCCCCACCAGTCAATTCCAAAAGTATTATCGAGATCGTAGGGCAGGTATTCAACCTTTCCGGTCTTGGGGTCGGAGTAGAGGTAAAAGTTGTTTTTATTAAAAATCGGACCATCCCAATTGCCGACCAAGATGTCCATGGCTATGATGCGGAGGTAAGTGTCGACATTAAAAACAGATTCTAATTGACATTGAAAATCAGGAGCATTTTTGTTGTGGAGGATGGTGATAAAATCTTTGAGGTCGGTATAGTCATCTTCTTTTTTATTGGTCTTAAGATCGTAGACTCGACTGCCAGAAGAAACGTGTTTGTAATCGTCAGCATTGGAGGTTCGGAAGGCGAGATCTGCTCCCCAGAAACATTTGTAGAGATTGCCAGAATTTAGGGCATAACGTTTTTTTAGAAAACGTTTGTCGATGTGTTCTACATTGATGTAAAGACCTCGATAGACGTCATTGATATACAGCAGAACGTGGTTGGCGTGGGTCGAAGGAATGCCTGCCATTTTGTATAGGTCCCAGCAGAGTTTAGAGCGAATGATAGACGGGTCATTATGTTCGCCATTGAGGTTCATTTCTTCTAGGTCGAAGAAGCGATTACCGCCGAATTTGGTGAAGTCTACTTTGAAAGATTTTTTCTGTGCTGCTCTGGAAGTATTGCCGCGTAAGCGAAAACCTATATTATGGAGGGTGATTTGCTCACTGCCATCGTCCCAAGTGAAACTTGCGGAAAACTCGTGATTGCTTTCTAGGTTTTCTGCCGAGAGTATCCAGTCTAAAGAATCTTGGTCGATTTGGATATCGATGCGGGGGATGACTTCGTCGTTGAAGGCTATGCCGGGGCTGGGGAAAGGATTTTGACTAGATACAGAAAACGAAATAAAGCAGGCGATTAGGACTAAGTAGTATTTCATTTAGAAGGTGGTTTAGGGCAGGCAAAGAAATAAAATATAGGAACAAAGATAAGGGCATTTAGGAGAAAAGCCAATACTCAAAATATTTAGACCGGACTTCCTAGCAGGGAAATAAGAAGCCTTGAAAAGGCAAAGGGGAATTTTATTTTTTAAACAGCACTAAAAGAAAGGAATGCGCGTTATTTATTTAGAATTCAAAATTACAAACAACTCAAAATAAAAATGAATGAAATACAGTCTCTTAGTCCTAGCCCTATTGTTTTCCAATCTCCTTTCTGCTCAAAAACAATCCACAGCGATCAATAGCAAAGCTTTTAAAATTCAAGGCGGTTATCTCGTTGATCGGGATCCCGGTAAAAATTATTTTGGCTTCAATATGTTTAACTTAGGATTGATCTCCGTGAGCGATAAAAAAGTGAAGGGGATTGATCTCCAAGGTTCGTTTACGGTAATTCCTGATGGCGTACTATCGGTACCCATTCATACCAGTTTGCCTAAGAAGCAACGTTCCTTAGAAGTAATTGCCTACCAGACTTATGAGGCTTTGGGGACTTTTAAAAATGGACTATATATGGGGCCTTTACTCTCGGCAGGTTTTCTTAGGGAAACAGAATTGCCCAGCGCTATTAGTTCAATTATTTTTCCATCTTATCAGTCTTTTGTGAGGCTAGGAGCGGGAGTGAAAGTAGATTACTATATTGCCTTGTCCGAAAAATTATTTTTTACCCTTGGTACTAACATTACCGTAGTAGATTTCGGCTTTTTTCAGGGAAGAATAGAAAACCCTAATTTGCCATTAGCACAACAAAAGCAAAGTGGACTTGATTTTAATCTTATACGGAATCAAATTCCTTTGATGGCTGGCTTAGCGGTGCGGTTTGGGAAGTAGAGTAAATAATCAAAGGACAGCTAGAGGGTCAACACAAGAGGTCAGCTTCGCTGAACCCACCTTATTTAGGGGATAGCGAACTAGAGCTTAGCGAAGACTAAAAGTTGCCCGATTTGATTTAATATTTAGTGCTTTGAATTGCTTAACTTTGAGAAAAAAAGATGTCTCTAGAAAGCAAGGTACTCTCCGATAAAGCGCAGCCGCTTGGCAATTATCCTCATGTGAAAAGAGTGGGGGATTTTATTTATGTCTCTGGTACAAGTAGTCGAAGAAAAGACAATACCCATGTTGGTGCGGAGCAAAAAGAAAATGGCCAGTGGGAATTAGATATTCGAGCGCAGACCAAAGCGGTCATCGAAAATATTGGCGCACTGCTGCAAAGTATCGATGCAGACTTAACCGACCTGATAGACATCACTACCTTTTTAGTGGACATGAAAGACTTTAAAGGATATAATGAAATCTATGGGACTTTCTTCGATCACACCGGACCAACTCGAACGACTGTTGCGGTTCATCAATTGCCGCATCCCAATTTGCGGATTGAAATCAAGGCGGTAGCGTATAAGCCGCTTCGCTGATAGCGTAGGAGGAATAGAATAGTCGAATGCTTAAAAGAAAATGCCTAGTGCTTTTAGTGCTAGGCATTTTCTTTTCGATTACTAGATGAGGTGATTTTTTTGAAGAATTAAATTTTCTTTTCGAGGGGATTATGGAATTAGGTATTGGGAACTTCAAAAACAAAAAAACGAAATAATATTTTTTACATATTAAAATAAAAAATTATAAAAAACGAAAGGAATATATTTCTTTTGTCCAACAATATATCTATATTTACCTTGCCTCGAAAAATATAAATTAAAGACAGCATTACAAACTAAAACAAAAAAAAGCGTTGAAAACTATTACCAATAGGTATGGGTATATTGCTATTCCCATAACTATCCTTTTCTTAATTTCTTCCATCAAATTGGTTGCTCAGACTCAAGAAGGTGTTTCTTCTGTAGAGGGTAATTGGGATGCTAGAACTTTACTAAAAGAGGTATTAGATTCCAACACAATTTCAGCTTTGTCCGAAGCTGGAATCCTCGAAGATTATTCCAAAGAAGCTTTCCAAGAATACAAAGGATTTTTCTCTGATAAGGTGAAAAAACCTAAACTAGGTATTGGCAAATTAAAGTTACCAATCCCTAATCTCTATGCTTCTTGGGATCATAAATATGTAAAAAATCAAAGAGTAGGAGCGGAGGGTTGGACGAACCTAGGTTACCTTAATGTAGGATCTTCCTTTGATGTGATGGGACTTCCTTTTGATGCTTCTGTTCAAGCAGGTTTACTTAATAATAAGGTGAACTGGAATTTGAGTGGTGTTAAATTTGATTTTCATCAACGAGAATTTTTAGAAAATTTAGCAGAGGATAAATTGAATCAGAGTGGAGGTCTTTCACCCAGTAATTTTGATGAAGTAAAGAAGGCAGATATTAAAAGAATGTTTTCTGAACGCTTGCCAAATCCGGAGGTACCAAATAATCCTTTTGATGGTTTAGGAGTGGATATTTTGAAAAATGAATTAAAGCATAAGCTCCTTAGTTTTATCGTCAATCACCCTAAGTACCAAAATCTGTATAATGCTCAAGTCCTTGAAAGACAGGAAGATATAAAGAATAAAGCTCAGGAGAAAGCTCAAAAAATCCAAGATAAAGCTCAAAAAAATAAAGGTAAAGCTCAAGGGAAAATTGACTCTATGTCAACCAAAGGAACGGCTTATGTCGGACAAGTACAATCGAGAGCAGATTCACTCCAGCAAAAAGTCCAGCAAAATAAAACCAAAGCGGAGGCGCTAAAATCCAAGGTGGAAAATGTGTCCGAAAAAGAGCTAAAAAAAGAAGCGAGAAATAAAGCGGAAAAATTAGCATCCTCGACAAAAGCAAGTGCTGCGGTAAGTGAAATTTCTACCAAGTACAAGGAAAGTTGGAATGAACGAAAAACTTATTATGGTGATTCTTTAAATAGTTTTAAGTCAAAATTCTTCTCCAAAGTATCCAAAGACGAGATCAAAAGAATGTCAAAAGATAGTCTTTTGGCAATCGTAAAATCAAATACGAATAAGAGCGGACTCGAAAATATTATGCAAAATGTCAATCGACTAAATATTGGTCGTACTGTAATTAATGACCATTGGCTTTTGGCAGAAAACTTATCTTTGAACGGAGGAATGCTTGCTTATGAATCTGGAAATTATACGTTCTCTAGTGGTGCCGGAGTGCAAAGATATGACTACTCTATTTTTCCTTTATTAGGTTTTTCTATTCCTACTCAATTACCCGACCGTCGGTATTTATATGCCAGTGCTTCCTATGAAGTGGAAGATGCTTATTCCATAAAAATTTCAAATCTAAATAGTCAGGAAAGAGTAAATGATCTAACGAATGGCAATGCCATCGAAAGGATAAATAACGTTTTTCTTTTTTCTGGAGCCACAAAGTTGGTGGGGGATCTTCGCTTAATAGTGGATGCTGCTTATTCGAGAACCAATGGTGTTTTTGTCCAAGTTCCTGAGACTGGACCAACTGGTGATATTGATAAGGCAGCGGGGGAAGTGAAGCTGGATTATAGAATCCCAAAAACCAATTTACGTGTTGATGTCGGTTATTTTTACCTCGGCTCCCAATACGTCACCCTCGGAAATCCGTTTATCCGAAATGGCCAAAAAGGATTGACTTTTGGACTTACTGGAAATATTTTTAATCGCATTGATTTTGATATAACAGCCAGAAATGGAGCTTCTACAGAAACAAATAATACAGAGCCCGCCCGAAAAGATTTGGTGGTCAATGGAACAGCACGGATGAATATTTCAAAAAATCTATCCTTGAGTGCTTCGGTGTTTCCTAACTTCACCAACTATCAAATCAATGAAGTCTTCAATGTCAAATCCAAGCTTTGGACCACCTCTTATGAGATCCAACACAATACCGGTTCTGATCAATACTCCCTAATCAATAGCCTTTCTTATTCTAATTCTCTAAACGAGTTGGTACTGGCGGATACCGCAGAATTACAAAATTTTGATGGCTTAATTTATTATGGCAACCTCATGTTTCAGAATGGAATCGGAGTAGATGTTTTAGGGATGGGGTTTTCAGAGCAAGGCATTTTTAAGGAAGGAATTAATTCCCTAAATGTTCAAGTAAATCTGATTTATAATAAGAAGAACACCCGCTTGCACGCAGGTGTGATTTATGGTCAAGATAAATCGGATTCTGATCTTCTTCCAAAAGAAATAAATGTAGGAATAGCAGCAGGTGCTAGCTTTTCCTTATTCAAAAATATTAATATCGGTGTAGAATCTAGGCTTCCCGTCTATAAAGCAGGCAAGGCAGATTCCCAACGATTTATTCAAGAGTACATTAACACAAAGTTGAAATTTAAGCTCCAATAAAATGATCGCTAAAATTAAAGTCTTTTGTACGTTCCTAGTCCTGCTATCTGGCAGTGGATTTTTGTCTGGACAAGTTATTATTAACCCCATACAATCAAACATTCCGGTACTGAGCCTAGACTACCTAAAAAATGTCCAATTAGTTAATCCAACTAATGCTCCCGTCAGTGGTAGGTTACTTTTAGAAATAAAAAGTACCAGCCAAGTTTTGATGGAAATGGAATCAGATCCAATTCAAATTCCAGCACGCGGAAATATCAATAAAAATGATATTTCTTGGAGCAACCAATTTGCGGTAGAGGATCAAAGTTTTCTTTATTCTTTGATGGTTTCTTCTAGTTTTAAGGAAGGTTCTTATGTCTACTGCTACAAATTTATTAGTGGAGAAACTTCATTGCTAGGTCTACGCTGTTTGGAAAATTCTTCCATGCGGATGTCGCCACCAGAGTTGAAGTATCCTCAAAACCGAAGTACCATTACTACGGTGGTTCCACAACTACGATGGCTCAATCCTATTCCTGTGTTTAGCAGCGAACTAAATTATGCCATCAAATTGGTAGAGGTGGAAGAAGGCCAAGGTATGGAACAAGCATTTATGCAAAACTTACCTCTATTAGAACGAAATGGATTACGAACCAATTATTACCAATATTCGGGGATGGATATTCCTTTGGAAAAAGGAAAAACCTATGCTTGGAAAGTATTGGCTTCTTGGAACGATATTTATCTCGGAGAGACTTCTCAATGGTCTTTCAAAATAGATGCTGAAACGTCGGAAGTGGTCACAGAAACAGAATCTTATCGGAGTTTAAAACAGAAACCTGATGGAACCTCCTATGCTTTTACCAAAAAAATGTATATCCGATTTATTAATAAAAGCAATATGGACGAACTGGATTATGTAATCTATGAAAAAGGTAATCCAGATAAAATAGTAAAACGTATTCCCAAGCTAGCACTAAAACCCGGTTTGAATCAATTAGAAATTGAGATAAAACCACTTAAGATTTCCAAGGAAGTGGAATATGTATTAGAAGTGAAAGAAGCACAAAATAGATTTTCATACCTACAATTCTCAGTCAAGAAATAATGAAGAAAAAATTTATTTTTTTTGGCATTCTATGCGGTAGTTTGCTCTTCCTCGGATGCCAGAATTCAAAGAAAGAGGTACTTGATTCTTGGAGTCAGTTGACTGACGTCACGAATCTTAAAAGCCTCGAATATAAGCTACAGTACGAACCACATTTGGTTAAGCTACAGAAAACAAATGAAGTCAATGAATTGGAAGAAGATCAATCCGAAAGGTTTAAAGACCATCATTACCTAAATCTAAGTATCAATGGTTTACAATCGGATCCCTCAATTAGAGGAAAAGACAATTATTCAGTCCTGTCTGAGTATCTCAATGAAGATTTTAAAAATCGATTTTATTTGATGGTTAATGGAGAACGAAAAGCTTGCGTATTGCACCATGCTTTTTTTCCTCCACAGAATACAAATACCATAATGGTTCAATTGGTATTTAAGGATAAAGGATTTTCAGAACAAGCCGATTATTTTCAAGAAGATTTGCTCGTTGTTTATTTCGATAAAAAAAATAGGGAAAGCATGCAATGGTCTTTTTCTTATGAAGACTTAAATAAATTCCCAACACTAAATAATAATTACAATGGTTAAGAAGACTTACATCTACAAAAAGATTGCAAT
>CAYQRA010000168.1:0-10696 GCA_964419315.1 uncultured Saprospiraceae bacterium
CGGCAGGCAGGCCGCAAAGCGGACGGGGAGGCCTCCACTAGGTGGAAGAGTAGGTCGCCGCCAAACCATATAATTCATTAGCCTTCCTGACGATTCTGTCAGGAGGGCTTTTGTCATTTTACAACTCAACGTTTTTCTATATTTTCCTTATCCATCTTTTAATCTTCCCTCCCGAATTAACTGTACCTTTGCTCCTCTTAAGCGTACAAAATCTTTGCAATACTGATGGAAAATAAATCTACACTTTCTTTAAAATTAGAGTTGATTTGGTGGATCTTTACTGCGATGCTAGTCATGGGAACACTTTATCCCATCTTATCAAAATTAGGCCACTATCCTTTTTTGGTGACAAACATTGTTTTTATCATTGTTTTTGTTACATTTACTCGCCATATATTTTTACTGAAATATACATTTCTGGCCCAGCGGCAAACTTTAAAAGCCGTGCTGATTGGCTTGAGTTTACCCGTATTATTTTATCTGATTAATGAGCTGACTTTTTTCCAAACATTCATAGGGGAAGAAGGAATGGAAACTTTTATGCCCGATATGTCCTATGAACAACGAGAGTCTTTAGGAGCCTACATTAGAAACGAAATGCTTTTGTTTGGTACAGGAAGTGTCATAACGGGGGTCTTATTCCCTTTGAGAATGTTACGATCGATTTGGAGAACTCATAATCGTGGAACTGTTTAAGAATAAATTAGGAAAAGCACTAATAAGTTTTGCCTTGAAAGAATGAAAATCCAAGCTTACTTAGCTGGCTAATATTTCTAATCAAAAATACCAACTTATGTCAAAAGTGAAAGAATTTAATGACTATCGAGAAAAGATGAATGAAAAGATTCTTTCTCAGGACAATAAAGTAATCAAACGCTTTTTTAATCTAGACACCAATGCTTATCAAGACGGTGCTCTAAAGAGCAAAACTAAAGAATTGCTAGGTTTAGTCGCTTCGATGGTCCTACGCTGTGATGATTGTATCAGCTATCACTTGGGGAGTTGTTATGAATTAGGGGTGACTAAGGAAGAAATCTTTGAAGTATTTGCGATCGCTAATTTAGTAGGCGGTTCTATTTGTATACCACATACTCGCCGAGCGGTAGAATATTGGGAGGCTTTGGAAGCGGAAGCAAGTTAAAATAGCTTTTGTGATTTAGTAGCGTTCCTATCTTGGCTTAAGGAATATTTGTAAACTCTATTGTTGATCAGTTTTTTTTCTTTAAAACAGTCTCAATAAAAACGAACGGATGAAACCCTATCTAAAGGAATTAAACGAAGTACAGCGTAATGCGGTATTGCACACAGAGGGACCAGTGTTGGTTATTGCCGGACCAGGTTCTGGTAAGACCCGTGTACTGACTTACCGGATTGCACACCTGATTGAAGAAGGTGCAGCACCTTGGGAAATCCTTTCATTGACCTTTACCAATAAGGCAGCAAGAGAAATGAAAGAACGGATATCCAAAGTAGTTGGCAATAAAGCCAATCAGGTTTGGGCGGGAACTTTTCACTCTATTTTTGCAAGAATACTTAGAGTTGAAGCGGATAAAATCGGTTACCCTACAAATTTTACCATTTACGACACAGAAGACTCTAAAAACGTTTTAAAGACGATTATCAAGAACATGAACCTCGATAAAAACGTCTATGTCGCCAATGCCATTCGCAATAGAATTTCTTCTGCGAAAAGTAACCTGATAACGCCAAAAGCTTATCGAGAGGATAGTGAATTGATGCAACAGGACAAAGCCTCGAAGCGACCACACCTGCACCTCATCTATGAGCAGTATGTAAAAAGATGCAAAACCGCAGGTGCCATGGATTTCGACGATTTATTATTCCAGCTCTTCCGACTGCTTTATCAAAACCCAGATAATGTTCTACAAAAATACCAAGATAGATTCAAGTATATTTTGGTAGATGAGTTTCAAGATACTAACTTCTTGCAATACTCGATTATTAGAAAATTGGTGGATTATAAAAATGAAAAAGGAGAACCGGATAAGAGTCGATCCAAGAATATTTGTGTAGTAGGAGATGATGCGCAGAGTATCTATGCTTTTCGTGGAGCGACAATTGAAAATATTTTGGACTTTGAAAAAGAATTTAAAAAATACAATATTGGTATTTATAAACTAGAACAAAATTATCGTTCTACCGATCATATTGTTCAAGCTGCTAATGAAGTTATTACTCATAATTCCAAACAGATTCCCAAGGAGATTTGGTCGGATAAGGGATCGGGAGAAAGAATTAGAGTTATTAAGACCGTAACGGATGGTGAAGAAGGTAAACGGGTGGCAGATACCATTGTGGAACAAAAGAATCGCTATCATTTGAAGAATAGTGAAATTGCCATTCTCTATCGAACAAACTCACAATCAAGGGTTTTTGAAGAATCACTAAGAAGGTATAATATACTCTACAAAGTCTATGGGGGGCTCTCTTTTTACCAAAGAAAAGAAGTCAAAGACTTAATCGCTTATCTCCGACTAATCGTTAATCCGAGAGATGAAGAGGCACTACGCCGAGTCATCAACTATCCTAAGCGAGGTATAGGTGCAACTTCGATTGACAAAATAAGCCTACTCGCTGCCCAAAATGGAATCACCATGTGGGAAGCGATGGGGCAAGTAAAATTGTCGAAAAGGGCTATGAATTCTATGGGCGATTTTCGAAAGATGATTGGTGCTTTTGCCAAAAAATCGGCGGGTGCAAATGCTTATGAATTGGCCACCTTAGTGGCTCGGCAAAGCGGAATTGTAAATTTGTTAAAGGCCGATAATTCCGTAGAAGGAATGGGCCGAATGGAGAACATCAATAGCCTTTTGGATGGGATCAAAGATTTTGTGGAGAATGATGAAATTATTGATGAAGCTACTTTGCCAGATAAAACCTTGTCTAGTTATTTGCAAAATATTGCTTTGCATACCTCACTAGATAATGAAGAAGAAAATGGGGAGTATGTAACCTTAATGTCGGTTCACTCCGCGAAGGGATTGGAGTTCAAATCAGTATTTGTTGTTGGTTTGGAGGATAAATTATTCCCTTCTTTTATGTCGATGGAATCTGCTGAGCAATTGGATGAAGAACGACGATTATTTTATGTAGCGATTACCAGAGCGGAACAATTTCTAACCTTGACCTTTGCTAATAGTCGCTACCAATTTGGACAAATGCGGTATAATGATCCCAGCCGGTTTTTACAAGAAATATCTCCCAAGCATTTAGAAATTGCCAACCCAATTAGCAATCGCAATAAAACGCAAGAGCGTAATGCTACTCCGCTTAATTCCGGAATCAAAGGAAATTTTAAAAAAGTAAGATCAACTGCTCCCGTCTTGAGAGCAGACCCTGCTACCTTTAAACCAAATCCAAGTTCTGAAATTCAAGAAGGAATGAAAGTACTCCATCTGAAATTTGGACAAGGTCGAGTAGTGAGTATTGATGGTGCCATAGATAGCCGAGTAGCTACGATTTTCTTTCAAGGAATAGATGATCCAGAGAGAAGAATTATGTTGAAATTTGCGAAACTTCAGATTTTATAAAATCCCAAACAGCTATAAAAAAATGCTATGACAAAATCTGAATATACTCATCTGCTCAAAATGGAAGCTCACCGATTGGGTTTCGATTTTGTAGGAGTCGCAAAGGCAGAGTATATGGAAGAGGAAGCTCGACGATTGGAAGCTTGGTTGAAAAATGGAATGCAGGGACGGATGTCTTATATGGAAAATCATTTTGATAAACGAGTAGATCCCACCCAATTAGTACCCGGTGCTAAGTCCGTATTAAGTTTAATGTATAATTATTTTCCTTCCGAAAACCAGTCCGATGAAGAAGCACCAAAGATTGCCAAATATGCCTATGGAGAGGATTATCATTTTGTAATTAAGCGAAAGTTAAAAACACTTTTACAGTTTATTCAAGAAAATATTGGGGAAGTGAGTGGGCGATGTTTTGTCGATTCTGCCCCGGTATTAGAAAGGGACTGGGCTCGCCGAGCAGGTACGGGGTGGGTCGGAAAAAACACTTTATTGATCCATCCTAAACAAGGCTCTTATTTTTTTCTGGCAGAATTAATTATAGATTTGGAATTGGAATATGATGGCCCGATCAAAGACTATTGTGGTACTTGTAGAAAGTGTATTGATGCTTGCCCAACAGGCGCAATAGCAGAAGAAGGCTATTGGGTGGATGGCAGTAAATGTATCTCCTATTTTACGATAGAATTGAAAGAGGCTATCCCGGAAAGCTATCAAGGGAAGTTCGAAAACTGGGCTTTTGGTTGTGATATTTGTCAGGAGGTTTGCCCCTGGAACCGTTTTGCCAAAGCCCATGAAGAACCCGCTTTCGATCCACATCCTGATTTACTGGGAATGACAAAGGGAGAATGGGAAGAAATTACAGAAGAGGTGTTTCGGGAAGTGTTCCGACGTTCGGCAGTGAAAAGAACGAAGTACAAAGGCTTGAAACGGAATATTGATTTCTTAAGAAAAACCTAATCCGAGAGGAGTATTTTATTCCTACTAAAAAGACTAAATCTGAGCGGCTTTTTAGTGCACTTCGTGACCATTATAGCTAGGTAATACATTGATTTCCCCCCAGAAATTAGCAATTGCATTAATGGTTTTTTGAAATTCATCAATATCACTAGGCTTGCAGACATAAGCATTGGCGCCATATTCATAGCAATCCAACACATCTTCTTTTTGTGGTGAAGAAGAAAAAACAATGACAGGTAGTTTTTTCAACTCATCATCATGGTACATGATTTTTAGGACATCAATGCCTCCAACTTTTGGCATATTTAAATCCAAAAGTACCAAAGCAATATTATCGAGGTATTCCGTACGTAAAAGACTAAGTAGTTCTTGTCCGTCAAGAACATGACTTACTTCTAAAGGGATACTCGCAGTAGAAAAAGCGTCCTTAATTCGTTGTGCATCAGCAGTATTATCTTCTGCAAGAATTATTCTTCTTGGCTTAGCCATGGTAATAAATTTTCCTTTTATTAGGTTAAATTCGGTTTTTCCCAGTCACAATCTTCATAAGTATACTTGAAAAACGGGAAAAAGTTTTAATTTCTACCTAAAGTATCCAAGAATCAGGCCGGATTATCGGATTAGTCGTCTGTCTCTTCGATATTAGTATCTCTAATGATATAAAGGGGTCTTTTCCGAATGTTATGGTTCATTCTACTCAGATACTCCCCTATAATACCAATAGCAATCATCTGAATGCCACCAATGAAAAGTATACTAATCATCAAGGAGGTCCATCCAGGCTGGTAATCTTCCCAAATATATCGAGAATACAAGGCATAAGCCATTACAAAAAAGGCGAAACCAGAAACGATAAATCCAAAATAAGTCACAATCTTCATGGGAAGATCCGAAAAACCTGTAATCCCATCTAAGGCAAAATGAAGCATTTTTCGGTAAGTATAGCCTGTTTCACCAGCGTTGCGTTCTTGCCGCTCATATTCAATATAAGTTTGATTGAAACCAACCCAAGATATTTGTCCACGCAAAAATTTATTGCGCTCCGGCATTTGCTTGAGGATCGTAACAATCTTGCGATCGACAATTCTAAAGTCGCCAGTATCAACGGGAATGGAAATAGAGGTTATATTGGATAAGATTTTATAAAAAGCACCTGCCGTCCAAAGTTTTAACCAACTTTCCCCTTTTCGCTTGGCTCTTTTGGCATAAACCACTTCAAAACCCTCCTGCATTTTTTTGTACATATCGATAATCAACTCGGGGGGATCTTGCAAATCTGCATCAATAATCACAATCGCCTGACCTTGGGCTCGATCTAATCCGGCAGTAACTGCGATTTGATGACCAAAATTGCGACTAAAGTCGATGTATTTTACCTCTGGAATCTTGGCAGAAAGATTTTTTACCAATTCCATGGTTTTATCTTGGCTACCATCATTGACAAATATCAGCTCATAATCCAACTGCATTTGGCGAAGTACCGCGCTTAGTCGATCATAGAGCATTTGAATGTTTGCTTCCTCATTATAAGCCGGAATTATTACCGAAATATCCATAAATTACTTTTGTTCTTTTCGCTCTTAAAGTGGTTTGGAGCATTCTAATAGAATTGCAAAAAAGATTTTAGGACATTTTGATAATACCCATAAGGTCTTTTCCAAGCACTTCTATGTTTGTTTGTCCAAAGATAGGTGATTTGCGTGGAATTGCTTTATAATAATAGCTACAAGAGAGTATATTTGCCAAAGACCTTTCAATTAATCAAAGGGTTCGACCAATTATGAAAAAAAATTCCATTAGCCTTCTCTTTTTTAGCCTACTTATTTGGGCCTGTGGTGGAGAAAATACTCCCCAAAGTACGACATCGACTGCTCCCCAATCAACAAGAGCGGAAAAGCCCCAAGCGCCCAAAAGTAAGGTAAAACACATCCTCTTTTTTGGAAATAGCCTGACTGCAGCCTATGGTTTAGACCCTTCAGAAGGTTTTGAAGGTTTGACCCAACAAAAGATCGAACAAATGGATTTGCCCTACCGCACGATAAATGCAGGATTGAGTGGAGAAACAACGGCGGGAGGAAATAGCAGAGTAGATTGGATTTTGGAACAACAAGCCATTGATATTTTTATTTTGGAACTGGGTGGAAATGATGGATTGCGAGGAATTGACCCCAAGGATTCCTATAAAAACCTAAAGTCAATCATCGAGAAAGTAAAGGCTAAGGATGAAAATATCACAATCGTTTTGGCAGGAATGGAAGCTCCTCCAAATATGGGGGCAGCATTTACCGCAGAATTTAGAGCCAACTATTCGCGTTTAGCTAAGGAATATGATCTTGCACTGATTCCGTTTTTATTAGATCAAGTAGGTGGTGTGGCAAAATTGAATCAAAAAGATGGGATTCATCCCACAGCGGAAGGCCATAAAATTGTGGCAGAAACCATATGGAAAGTCTTAGGACCATTATTGGAAAAAAGTCAGGGGTAAAATAATTCAATAAAATGAATTTATAATAGAGATAGGCCTATGAAAATCAACAGTCGATATATTGCTTTATTCGTTGGATTGGTCATTATTGCTGCTATCGTTTATTATTTTAGCGATATCGTTGGATATGTATTGGTGGCTTGGGTATTGTCGATGATTGGGCAACCATTGATGTATTTTTTTCAGCAAAAGATTAAGATTGGACGTTTTCAGGCAGGGCCAACAAGCGCTGCTCTATTGACTATTTTATTTTACTTTCTGGTTTCGGGATTGTTGATTTGGATGTTTGTACCACTGATTATTGAACAAGCAACTTATTTGGCAGAGGTAGATTATGGTGCCATCAATGATACCTTAGAGGTTCCCCTCAATCAATTGACCGAGTGGATGCGAGGATTGGGTTTGGTCTCTGATGGCATGACCGCTTCGGATCAATTTTTGGAAGCCACTTCCAATTGGATTCAACCCTCGATGTTGGGCAATTTTTTTAGTTCTCTCTTAGGAGCTGCAGGAAATTTACTTTTTGCGATTTTCTCAATTGTTTTTATTCTTTTTTTCTTTCTCAAAGAGCAAGGCCTTTTTGACCGCTTTATTGTTGCGATTTCTCCTCCTCAATACGAAAATGAAATCCATCGAGGAATCCAAAGCATCACTCGCTTGCTGACCCGTTATTTTGGAGGTATCCTTTTACAGATTTCGATTATCACTTTGTTTGTATCTGTTGCCTTGAGTTTATTAGGTATAAAAAATGCCTTATTGATTGGCTTTTTTGCTGGACTGATTAATGTTGTCCCCTATCTTGGGCCATTGATGGGGGCTATGTTTGGGATGTTTATCACTTTATCGTCTAATCCTGATTTAGAATTTTATAATCAGATGTTGCCCTTACTTCTGCGAGTCGCTTCTGTTTTTGCGGTCTTACAAATGCTTGATAATTTGATTCTCCAACCTTATATTTTTTCGAATAGTGTGATGGCACATCCCCTAGAAATTTTTATCATCATTCTGATGGGCGCACAAATCAATGGGATCGTTGGAATGGTCTTAGCGATTCCTTCTTACACCGTATTTCGGGTAGTTGCCAAAACTTTTTTGAGTGAATTTAAAATTGTACAGAAATTGACTGGAGGGATAGAATAGGAGAAAGGAGTCAATCAATATCGAATTTTGGACATCCAATATTGATTGACTTTGATCGGATAAAAAGTCCTTAGCGGTTGTCTTGCTTCGCAAATACTTTTTTCAATAAATCAGAAGTTCGCGAGCCCACATTATTTCTAATCTGTAACTCTTCCTTGGTCACCATTCCAAAAAGGCCAACTAGCGCCTTGGAGGTAACATACTTATCAATATCAGGATTGACCTTAGTAACCAATGGGATTTTATTATACGTATTGGCCGCTTTGTTCCAAAACTCTGTGGCTTTTACTCGATCTAGCGAAGTTTTCACCTTGGGTTGGAAAGCCGATTCTAGAGCAGAATACGTTTTTCTATGCAGGTATTGAGTGGCTGCATTTTTTTCTCCCATCAAGATAGAAGTGGCATCCTGAAAAGTCATTTCTTTAATTGCCTTTACAAAAATAGGCTTCGCTTCTGTAGCAGCATCTTCTGCCGCTCGATTGAGTAATTCAAGCATTTTGTTTTCTGCTTGGTCGAATCCAGGGATTCCACTCAACCGTTGGGTAACTTTTTGTACTTCGTCAGGGAGTAAAATTTTGTAAGCACTTTTCATAAAGCCATCTTTTACAGATAAGCGATCGGCACCTTTACTAATACCAATATTGAGTGCTTCTTTCAAACCATTGCCTATTTCGAGGCTAGTCAGTTCGCCACCACCAGCAAGTACATCTCCTGCCATATTTTGCAGTTCCGTGCAAGCGGTCAATTGAAACGCGACGAGTAGAATTGCGAGTTTTTTAAACATTCCTTTTATTTTTTATGATGAAATCGGGTGAAGTAGGGGACATAAGTTTTGAAAGATCTATGATTAAATAGACCTATAAAATCTTGATTCAAAACCGATGATTCTATATTGGGACTACCTCCCGCTAAAGAGGTAACGTAAGAATAGGCTTTCAAGGTTGTTATAAAAAGGATAAATATTTGTACGGACCTAAAAATTCTATAAAAATGTAGCTTCTTAGGCCGCAAATTCTTTTAGGCAGTTTTTGCATAAGCAACCTTTGTATTTTTGACGTAAAACCTCTTGCGTTTGAGGTAATACCTGCTCTTGTTGACACCAACAGTTTTCATCGGTATAGCAAATAATAGGTCTTCCACATCGTGGACATTGCGAGACAAAACTATCTTCTAATTCAATATAAGCAGAACCAACCCGATCTCCGGGAAGTGGATTTTCTTTGCGAACACGAACGGAAACCTCCTGAATCGTATTAAATTGGTACTTTAGTTTATCAATGATCCTTTGCGCAATGGTTTCCAGCAATTGAGTTTTCTCTCGCATCACATTTTGACAAATCAGAAAAACCGTCTCATAATTGATCGTACCTTCCAAATTGTCTTCTGCCGCTGCCTGATCAAAAGAGGTATGGATATAAACATCTAGCGTAAAGTTGTTGCCTGCCAACTGTTCTTCCCCATATACTCCATGATAAGCATGAAATTGCATTCCTTCTAATGCGATAAGACCCATAATTTTATTTTTTTAACAGGCTTTGAATAATGGTTCTTTGACAAACTAAGGCAGGGGGCTCCTGAACAAAATGAACTAAATCCCGTGTTAGACTTTAAGGTTTGACAAGGAACATGAATACTTTGCGATAAGTACGAGTATCAAAAGTACATAAATTGCCGTATACTAGAGTTCATTCTAGATAATTTAGTCCAACTAGAATTATTTTATAAGAAAGGCCAATCCAATGTCAAATTACTGTCTCAACTTGTCATAAGCATGGCAGGTTTGTTAGGAAATGTGTATTTTTGAGGAAATTTTTCCTCTGGATTATAAGCCAGATATTAACCAAATTGACCTGCTTTCAGGCTAAAAATTAATTTTGATATGCAAAATAACGGAAAAGCTGTAGATGTAGTAAAGCCCCACACTAAAGGAGCAAAAGAAGATCGTTTTCAAGGGCACGACTATTATAACATAGACGAACTACTTAATGACGATCACCTACTAGCACGCGATGCGGTTAGAGATTGGGTAAAACAAGAAGTCAGTCCGATTATTGAAGATTATGCCAATAGAGCAGAATGTCCCCGTCATCTCTTTAAAGGTTTGGCGGAAATAGGAGCATACGGACCAAGCCTTCCGGCTAAATATGGCTGTGGAGGAATGGATGAGATCGCCTATGGAATCATCATGCAAGAACTAGAAAGAGGAGACTCTGGAATCCGGTCTATGGCTTCTGTTCAAGGTTCTTTGGTCATGTACCCAATCTACAAATTTGGTTCGGAAGAACAAAGAATGAAATATCTTCCCAAGTTGGCGAGTGGTGAACTCATCGGTTGCTTTGGTTTGACGGAGCCAGATCATGGTTCTAATCCAAGTGGGATGATTACGAATATCAAAGAAGATGGAGACCATTATATTTTGAATGGTGCCAAGATGTGGATTACCAATTCTCCTTTGGCCGATATTGCAGTGGTTTGGGCCAAAGATGAAGAAGGAATTGTAAGAGGATTGATTGTAGAAAAAGATATGCCTGGCTTTTCGGCTCCCGAAATTCATGGCAAATGG
>CAYQRA010000169.1:0-10660 GCA_964419315.1 uncultured Saprospiraceae bacterium
GTGGACGGAAAGACTCTTTTACAACCAAGTAAGTAGTTTTTAAACAACTTCATTATTTGCTACTGATTTAATCCTTGCAATTAGCAAAAAAGTAAAATTTTATTTTTTTCGTGTGTGTATAGTTATGATATTACGATTTTTTCACTTATCTTTATTTCAACAGTCGTATTCTACAGACTGTTCCTAACCAATCCAAGACTTAATTTCCACACTCCTATTTTTTAGGTACCATCGTCGTGCTTGGCATCAGTCAGCACCGTCGCTTTACGCTTTATTGTCAAAGCAATTCATACCTATGTATTTTCTAATCCGCAAACTAAATCGTCATTAGTTTGCACTAAAATTCTATATCATGAAAAAAGCATTATTATTCCCCGTGTTGTGCTGCTTGGCACTTTCCTTTATGTTTACCGCTTGTAATCGTGAAGAAGTAGAAGACATTATTCCACAAGAACAAGAGAAAACTTATGACCACACCGAATTGGCAAAGAAGATGTATTCTCCTGACCTTTTAGAAGGTAAAGGAAAAGTGGTCGATGGAGAGTTGAGACTAGATGTAGATTTATTAGAGGCCTTGACAGAAGAAGAAAAGCAATCCATTACGGATGCAGGAGGCTTGTACATCAATGACTCATTCAATATTCCTCATGAAGATGCAGTTCGCATCTGGGGAGAAGATGCACCAATTCCGGCAGAAGGAATTTCCTTTACACCAGGAACCTATGAAAGCAGCGATGATTCTTACCGAGGTTGTTGGGTCTGTACTCAATGTGGTTGTGGGACAGTGGTTTGTACTTACTATAGTGTCTGTATTATAATTATCGTAGTCGAACTCTAGAAAATACTTTAGAGGCTGTCTACGAATAAGGCAGCCTCTAAATTTAATTTGATTGTATTTAGTTTAAAGCTTTCTAGCACGCCTATTGCTTTTGTTCCATTAATCCGTTAATGGAACAAAGCTTTAGACCTTATCTTTATGATCCGCAATATACTTCAAAGCCGCTGCTTGATCCAAAAAAGCACCTACTCTGGTTTTATGGGGTCTGACAAAATCAAAAACATGAAGTACAAACTCGCGAAGCTCCGCTTCTACCTCCGGAGTCAAGACCTCCTTTTCAGCTCCAAACAACACCGCAATTACATTATGGTCTAATTCTTCCACTTCAGTATCCTTTCCCCAAGACTTTTCTACCTGTTCCATCAAAGCGATGGCCTCTCCTTCGACAATATCTCCGCGTTTTAGTTTTTCGGAAGTCAAAACAAATACATCCACATTATCTCCATCCTCGCCGGTAGTATCCAAGATAAAACCATACGGAAAAGGATAGGGCCTAGAAACTAAAATACTTTTCTCATATTCCAGTGTCTTTTCATTGTGCAAATTTTTCTGTCTAGAACCGGCCTCATTTTCAATGAATATTTTCATAGGTTTAAAATTTTTCCGTAAGCATTGAAATGGCGGAAAAATTTCCGCACCTAGGGAAGCGCTCCGCGCGCCCATCATTAAATAAACTTTTCCTTTCACCAATCCACTACTGCCATTCCCTTCTCTCGATCCTTATCAATCAGTAATAAATTGGGATCTAGTTCTACTCTTACCGCTCGTTGATCCAACAAAACATTTAAACTAGTAGCAGAAGAAGTAACCTTCACTTTCTCTAAGGCAAGCAAATCATCTTGGTCATTATAAATCCCTAATTCTACAAAATCTGCCAATGGTAAATCTAGCACATCGCTTTCTGCTCCAGCACGATATTTCCGCATGGAAAAATCAATAGCCAATTCGTAGCTCTGATTAGCCTTCTCGACTCCTTGCACTTTGGTAATTTCATTTTCATAGAAAGTAACTTTTTCAAACATATCTTCTATCAAATATTGCAAAGAATCTGGCATCGCCCTTTTCAATCTTTTCACCAAATGCATCGAACTTGGATAAGGTGCACCTTTGGATTGATAGTCTTCCAAAAATTCCTTCAGTACCGCATTCAATTGATCTTCGCCCCAATGATGACACAACGCATTAAAAGCGATGGTTCCTTTTCCATAAGAAATATAAGCTTGCTCAAAGGCAACTTGTACCAAGGGCGGTTCCACTCCTTCCTCTTTCGTTCTACCTCGCAAATAGCGACCCCGTTGATGCGCCAAAAAATTATGCGCTTGTTGGAGGCCATAGTGATTTTTATAAATTTGTAGCGTAATGTATTCGGTGATGCTTTCGGTGAGCATGACTGCGCCAAGCGTCCGCGCTGGTAATACCTGACCGCCCCACCATTGATGGGTCAGTTCATGAGCAGGGACATAAAAAGAAAGATCAATTTTTTGGGTGGAGGTATCTGCATTGACTAAAAAGCGGATTTCTGACATGGGAATGCTATTGCCAGAAGTCGTCGCATAAGTTCCTTCTGACTGAGGGAATTCAACGATTCTAATTTCCTTAAATTGATAAGGACTAAAATATTTGGTATTATAAGTAAAAGCCTTTTTTAGACCGTTCATCATTTTATCCAGATTGTGATCGTGATTGGGATGATGAAAGATTTCTAGTTGGATGTCTTGCCAATGTTCTATTGATTTTTCAAACCTTCCAGAGTTAAAACAAAAAGAAAATTCCATGGGCTCTGCTACTTTGTAATGAAAATAGCGACGGTTTCCACGAGTCCATGTTTTTTGTAAAGTACCGGGGGTAATGGCAACTTGATCCTCGGCGGTACTGACCACCGCTTCGTATTCGATCAAATCCGCATCGACTCCGTAAGAATGATATTCGTAAAAGGCAGAATCGACGGGTATCGTCGTTTGATCATCATAGGAATAGCCAATTCGAGGGAAGTGATTTTTTCTAATAAAAGTACCATTGCCCAATACATCAGAATTGCGTTCAAAGCGTTCATTTTGAGTATTTTCTACCACAAAATTCAAACTTAGGGTATCTCCCGGCAATAAGGGATTTTTAAGTTTTAAAAGAGAAAACTTCATAAAAGTATCTTGGCTAAGAAGTTCGGTGGGCTGACCGAATTTATAGCGCGTGAGCTCATCAAATCCCGTTCTTAAAAGCAAGGTATCAATGGGTTTTTCCGTTTTATTGAGCAAGACATAATCCCCTTGAGCATAAAAGGCATGACGCTCTGGGTACAAATCTAGATTGATCTTTACCTTGGTAATTTTAGGTTGCGGAAAGTTGGTAAATGCTTCATAATTTGCCCGAAAATTTTTCATTAGCCGTCCTTGGTTTTTTTCTAAAAACGCACCTCGCTGAGCCTTTTGCTCTTCTTGATAAATTTGGATTCCCAAAACCAAAAAGACGATCACCAAAGCCGCAAAACTATAAAAAATCGCTCCCTTAAACCGCTGCTTCGCCAATCGCAAACGCTTCCCAAAAGTTTCCGGTACGCCCCTATTCCAAAACAATAAACTCAAAATCAAAAGTATAAAGCCAAAAACCAACCAGTAACTTTGCACCAAAAAATAAGCCCCCAATTCCTGTGCATAGCCATTGAGATCAGAATAGGACAATTCGGGGACTTTATTAAACAAAAGCACCATCGAATCTATGCCCACTTGTGGCAATCCACTCAAACCAATCCAAGCTAAAATCAAAATAAACAAGCCTACATAAGTATTGGAAAATAAGGTCTGAATAAAGACCGACGCAAATCCCCAAATCAATAAAGTGGGAAAAACCAAGGCATACAAATGAAACAAGTATAAAGGGATTTCAAAGTGATCATAGCCATTGAATAATTGAATAAAAATCCCAGCCATCATCAAAATAGACAAAAGAATTACCTGCATTTTGGCCAAAGCTAAAACCTTAGAAAAAAGAAAAACCCAATCGGGATTTGGACTGATGTCTATCAATTGATTCATCCGAGCAAGAGTGGGCCGATGCACCAACATCCCGGCATAAAGAAAAGTAATCAAAGTCAATATTATGGTAAAAAAGATCGTCGGAAAAAACAGCATGATTCGCGTCGCAGGCAATAAGGCCATATCGTCCAAATTACTTACTCGTGCCAACATCAAAATAGCCGCCAACAAAGCCGCAAACGCTAAGACCAAAAATAATTTACTTTTAAAAATAAACTTAAAGTCCACGAGAGATAAGGTCCATACCGTGCTCCATTTTTGTTTTAAGGAAAAATCTTGGCGCTTCGTTTGCAATGCGACTTTTGCTCGGTGAACCTTCTTTGGATTGCTTGCTTTTTGGATTTCCTTTTTCCTTTGAAAAATACTTTCTATCCTTTCCGAAAAAGAAAAACACCGATAGGACAAGCCAAATATTAAGCCTGCTATTGTCAACCAAATCAAACGATTTCCAATCACTAAAGTGCTCACGGGGAGCAACAAATTATTCTGTTCTTTTAGCGTCCAGTTCTTTGTCAAAAACAGCACCAGATACTCTCCAAAAGGATCGAGCAAAGCCAAGTAATAGCCTTCTCCCATTCCCCCCAATCCCTTTTCGATCATCACTTGTAGCAAAAACAAAATAAGGATTCCTACAAAGCCTGCATAGATATTTCTAGTCCAAGTAACAATCGCAAAAGTAATAGCACCAAAGATGATCATGTTTGGAAAAACATAAAGTCCATAGGCTTGCAAATAGCCCAACAAACGAAACGGTCCAATTTTATTTTCGTGTAAACCGGGCAACATTGATCCAATTCCCATCGCCAATCCAACACAAAGGGTCAAGAGCAAAACGATGCTAATTGCAGCCAAAAATTTACCCAACAAATAACTAGATTTATCTATCGGAAAGGTATATAAGATAGAGTGCATTCGATACTTATAATCCTTATAAATCGAGGCACCAACTATCGCAGGAAGGAGGAAGAGAAAAAATTTGTTGAAGTAGTTCATCACATAGTTGATCTCAAAAGGAGAATTCACTAGGCGCACCATTTTATCGCTTATCGGAGGAGGGTCAAATAGCCCTCCGGTACCAACTAGCAACAAAAAAGCCAAACCAAAGAAAGCAATTCCATAGCCATAGATCGCTGGATTCTTGAACCAATATGTTAATTCGTGGAAGTAGATATTTTTAAACATGGCCGTCTTTCTTCAAGGCCAAGAAATAAACATCTTCCAAATTTGGAGGAGTGTTCCGAAAAGGAGTCCCAGGATTTTGCGCCGCAAAAATACGGATGGCCAAAGAATGATCTTCCCTAAAACTAGAGGATAAAAGCAAATGCTTTTGCTCATAATTGGCCAATTCCTCTTGGGAGATATCGGCAGTCCAAATTTGGTTTTGTATTTTTTTAATGGCCTGATTGGGTTGGTCTTGTTGTAAAATTTTTCCAGCATTCATAATCGCCATGTCGCTACAAAGTTCGCGAACATCTTCGACGATGTGGGTAGAAAAAATCACGGTATTTTCGGCACTAATTTCTCGGAGTACATTTAAAAAGCGATGGCGTTCTGCAGGATCTAAACCGGCGGTGGGTTCGTCTACGATGATGAGTTTTGGATTATTGAGTAATAATTGAGCGATGCCAAAACGCTGTTTCATACCGCCAGAATAAGCACTCACTGCTTTTTTTCGAACCTCGCTAAGATTGGTCAATTCTAAAACTTGATCTAAGATAGCTTGTCGATCTTTTTTGGAAGCAATTCCTTTTAGTACCGCAAAATAATCCAACAAATCTACGGCAGACATATTGGGATAAACCCCAAAATCTTGTGGCAAATAACCCAAGACTTTTCGGAGACGCATTGGATCTTGGAGTACTTCGATGTCTTCAAAAAAAATGCTTCCGCTATCTGGTTCTTGGAGCGTGGCGATGGTACGCATCAAGCTGGATTTACCAGCGCCATTGGGGCCGAGTAGGCCAAACATTCCCTTATTGATTTGTAGGTCGAGATGGTCGATGGCTTTTACACCATTGGGGTAGGTTTTATTGAGTTGGTTTATTTTTAGGGTCATTTTCTTTGTAAGCGTATGACTAGTACACTGTAACATAAATTTCTTACAATTTTGAAGGACTCTTTTTCCCTTACTCATCGTTACGTACTCGCCTTTGTAGCTATGGCTACATTTTGGCCACCCGTCCGCGTTGCGGTTCACGAGCTTTTGCTCGTTCATGCCGCGCCTCGATTAAGAAAAAAATCCTCTCTTTCAAAATCACAATTAACTTTTGTTACAGTGTACTAGGGTTCGAATAAATGGACTTTCAAATACTCTTTTCTATATTCTTCTTTTAGGCTTAATCAATTTTAATTATTTTAATCACTTCATTCTCCCCTGAAGGTAGTGCCAACCAGAGAAAATATACTCCCTCAGGAATTTCTAGGTTCAGTTGAATTTCATTTACGTAGTGGTGCTTTTGTTCCAATATTTTTTGTCCGAGTTCATTCATTAAAACCAATTGTACTTCACTGGTTCTTTCCTTTAATAAAACTGTAAAACTTCCTTCATTTGGGTTTGGATAAATTTCAATTTGAGAGAATCCCTTATCAATATTTTTATTTCCAACGATACAGGATTGATTACAATTATCACTAAAACTAGCGCTATTATCTATGGACGTCCAATTTGAAGCAGACCAAGTGGCATCATCTACTTCTATACATTCTAGATTTGGATTATTTTCAACACCAAAATGATCCATGTTGATATTATTTCCATTTTTTATATTCAAACATTCTAATTGATTGCTGATACAAGAAAAACTCTTCAATTTTTTATTCAAAGACAAATCCATAACTCTAAGATTATTTGACCCACACAGCAAACCAGAAAGGGAATCGTTTTGATAAGTATTGAGATAAGTAAGCTTATTACCATTGCAAGTCAAAGAGGAGAGTAAAGTATTTTGACTAATATCTAAACTAGTAAGATTATTGCCATCAAGGTTCAAAGAAGTGAGCAATATATTTTGACTAATATCTAAATCCACGAGTTTATTATATTTACAGGTCAAATCAGTTAGTACGGTATTTTTAGAAAGATTTAGACTTGTAAGATTATTATTATGGCACCACAGCGTAGCTAGTTTTGAGTTTTTAGATAGATCTAAATCTTCTAAGTCACTTGTTTGACACAACAAGCTTTCTAGTTCCAAGTTTTGAGTAAGATCAAGCTTGACCAATTTATTACCACCACAATTTAAGCTCTCTAATAAAACATTCTGAGAACAATCTAGGCTTGTCAATTTATTGTCTCCACATCTTATAAATTTTAAATTAGGATTTTGAGAAACATCCAAATGAAGGAGTTCATTAGTAGAACAATACAAAGAAATCAATAAAGCATTCTTAGCTAAATCTAGCTCAACAAGTTCATTATTACTACACCACAAAGAAAGCAATAAAGTATTCTGAGAAACATTTAAACTTGAAAGCTTATTATTGGAACAGCTTAAGTACGTCAGTAATGGATTTTTGGAAAGATCTAAGCTTGTAAGTTCATTACTAAAACATTTTAAATGGCTTAGTAAAACATTTCTGCTAAGGTCTAGATTTGAAATATTATTATCATAGCAAGACAATGAATCTAAAGAGACAAAATCTTCTATTCCTTGGAGACTGCTAATACCTTGACTAAAAACTGGTAAAAAACGGATCGTACTAATGCTATCTGTAAATACAAAGCCATCAGGAGTTCCTGTGTCATACCCCAAATCTATTAAGGCTTGTTCAAAATTCTGATCTGGAATGGCTGTTTGTTGAGCATTTAAAAAATTAAAAAGAGACAAAAACAAGAGAAATAACATCTTAAATTTCATAGCCTTATTTTATATTAGAACTGAAAAATTGCCTATCGATTCAACATTCATTTTGCCTAACCGCTAAGATAATCGGAAGACAAAAAAAATCAAATCGCAAAGCTCTAAGATGATACTAAATCCTTATATCTCCTATTTTTTTCGACGAATAATAATATAGCTTCGCTAAGCAAAGAAACTAATCACTAATCGCTCTCCTACTCTCCCAAAGATAAGTCAGCCCTACAAAAAAGACAAAGACCGCAACACTCAACCATTCCAATATATTCAATCCCATTTTGGGCACTGTAAAAGTTTCACTGACGGGAACAAAAGCAAAATCTTTCACCATCATCGGGTAAGCATAAGGCAGGTAAAGATAAGCTTCCGTTCCAGAAGTAATTAGAATCAGCGCCAACACAAAACCAAAAAGGCCAAAACCTAAAGCGACTAAATAATGCCTAAAATAGGACGCTAAAAAATACTGGATACCCACGATTCCCAAAGAGGCCAAAAGGACATGACCGAGAGATTGAAAAATCTTTTTGAGCGGTGGCGCATGATAATTAAATTCGAATTCGGGGAGTAGAAAATTAAGCGCTTGAGCAACGAAATACAAGGCGATAAAAAGCAAGATCACATGGAATAGGTGAAGCAGAAGAATGGTGAACAATTTAGAAAAATACAAAGCACCACGTTGGATAGGCAAAGTGTATAGAACTTTCCAGTAATTGGCTTTTTGCTCGACAAAGAGCATGGTACTGATTAAGAAAATCAGAAATGGGGCAATTAGGAATATGGCATAGATGGCCGTGGCCGCTTGGTAAAAATTGTCCCAAGGATTGGTGTTGAGCGAAGCTAAAGCATAGACATCGAGGTAGTATGGGAGGAAGGCAAAAATACTGACGAGAAGAATAGCAAATGCGATTAGATACAGGACTGCGGTTGATTTCAGTTTTTGAAATTCAATGATAATTAAGGTGGTAGATTTTTTTAAAAATTGATCCATGATTTATGATAAATCTTTTATTGTTGCCCGCAGATTTCGCTGATCTCGCGGATGATTTACGATCGAACGTCATTTCCGCGGAATCAGCAAAATCTGCGGGATACCCTTCTATTCACTTAATTTTCCATAAGATATTCCTCTTCCAAAAAACTCCTAAGAAACCGATCGTCTCGATTCCCAAAACAATCCCAACAACACAAAGAAGAAGAAAAATCCCAGGCTATAAAGTTCAATATTATTTAAAGAACCAAAGGCAGTAGAGGCACGTAATTCATTTTTAAACATCCCAAAATCTTGCACCAACATCGGATAACTATAAGGACAATACAAAGCCACACTCTTTTGGGTAATCGGTAAGATCAATCCAAAGACATATCCTAAAATACCCAATCCTATAGGCAACAAAAAATGAGAAGACCGAAGACTCAAAAAATATTGAATACCAATCACTCCCAGAAGAGACAGCCAAGTATGCAAGGCATTGATTCCCAATTCCTTTAAGTTGGGTTGGTAAAAAGCCAATTCAAATTCGGGATGTACGCTGTCTAAAACATAAGCAGACAAGAGC
Source organism: uncultured Saprospiraceae bacterium (assembly GCA_964419315.1). Lineage (GTDB taxonomy): Bacteria > Bacteroidota > Bacteroidia > Chitinophagales > Saprospiraceae > CALLVY01. The sequence goes on from CAYQRA010000169.1 coordinate 9,281, forward strand.
AAGCCCAAAGCCAGCAAAAACAGAGTCAAAGCCATTAGCAATAACAAAGTTACTAGTTTTGAAAAATAAATACTCCCCCGTCGGGTCGGCAAAGTATAAAGGTATTTCCAAGCATTGGCTTGCCGTTCAATATACACCACGGCACTCACCAAGAGCAAAGTCAAGGGGACCGATACAAAAAGCGAAAAGATCGCTATCCCACGCGTAAAATAACGGCTCCAAGGATCAACTCCAAAAGCAGACAAACTATGTACCTCCAACAAATGTGCAACAAAGACCAAGACACTGATCAAAAAACCACTCCCCAAAGCCAAGTAAAGGCCTGGAGTTGATTTAAGTTTAATCCATTCTATAACGAGATGGTTTTGGATCTTTAAGAGTGCATTCGACATAATTTATTCGTTGGTAATACTGATAAACATTTTTTCCAAATCACTTTTCAATAAACGAACTTCGTAGATATCTATTGATCCGTCAACCAAAGTTTTAATGAGCTGAGGAATGTCATTTTTGTGTTTAACATCGACGTGCAAATGACCAGGACTTGCGGGTAAAAAAGAAAAACCGCTGAGTACTTTTTTGGCATTAGCGACATCGTTAATTTTTAATGCGACGGTTTGTTGAGAAAATTTTAAAGCTTCCAAGGCATCCAAAGTTCCTTCAAAAATCAGCGTCCCTTCTTTGATGATTCCAACATGCGAAGCAATTTTTTCTACCTCTGCCAGCAAATGACTAGAGAGCAAAATAGTTTTACCTTCTTCTCGCAATTGCAAAATGATGTTTCGAATTTCTGTAATCCCTGAGGGGTCCAAACCATTGGTAGGTTCATCCAGCAAAAGCAATTCGGGATCATGCAGTAAAGCCAAAGCCAAACCTAATCTTTGCTTCATTCCAGTGGAATAATTTTTCACTTTCTTTTTTCGATTTGCCAAAAGACCTACTTTCTCTAGCACCTCTCCTATTTTCTTTTTATCAATCGATCGATATTTGCAAGCAATTGCTAAATTATCATCTGCCGACAAATGCAGATACAAAGAAGGGGATTCTATCAGAGAACCAATCCGCTGAAATACAGCTGGCCGAGCAGCTTTGATTTCTTCTCCAAAAACCAATACCTGTCCAGACTGCGGTTTCAGCAAGCCTAAGATGTTTCGAATCGTTGTACTTTTCCCAGCACCATTGGCACCTAGAAAACCGTAGATACTTCCGGTCGGAACTTCCAAATTGAGTTCTTTTAAAATCGGCTGATTTTTTTGGTAGCCAAAGTTGAGTTGGGCAATAGAGATGATAGACATTAGTGGGCTCTTTTTTGGTCACTTAGATTTTTGATCAACAAAACGGTTTTCTTTAAAAGGCGGTCTCTTCGACCGTGGGTATAAT
>CAYQRA010000170.1:0-10620 GCA_964419315.1 uncultured Saprospiraceae bacterium
CTTGTGGTATTCAAGGCATCGACTTTGAGAAAATCCGTTCGGCGTACATTGAGGCAAATCGCATTGGTACTTTTAATCCTTTGAAGCAACTCTTTTGACTTCGGTAAAATAGGATTTTTAAAGACCAATTGTTTTCTCAGTACTTCTTCCATTCCTGCAAAATAGCGGTAGCTTTGGAACCATCCTTCATAGATCGCATTGGCCTGCGGAGCAGCTAGTATTTCTGGTTGAAAGTGGAAATGTTTTTCTTTGATGTGGGTTCGGCCACGGTCTAAATACTGGCGAAATAATTTGGTGACAAGTGATAGTTTGGGACGATAGATGGTTTTTAAAAATCCTGGCGCATTTAAGAAGTTATCGGGTATTTGAAATATGGATAGGTCGTAATCTCTGTAGACAAAATCACCTTTGCTTCGATCCAATAGGGAGGATAGGTCTATTCGCAATTCTGTATTTAGCAAACTTGCTAATTTCAATCCTAGTGCGTATTGAAATATTTGGTTGCCCATGCCTCCTTTTAAGCGAATGATGATCATTTTTTTCTTTGGTTTTTCTACGGTGTTTATTTAAATTTATTTTCTCGTTTTGAATAACTTTCTCTTTGGATTCGCTTGGCTCTGCGAGCGCACTTGTGTTCTCCTTGGACTGGTCTTCCATTTTTTGTTTGGATACAAAAAAGTAACAAAAAAGATCAAGGCGGTATAGCATTCGCTAAAAATCGAAATTCCTGCCCGCTCGATTTCCAAGACGTCGCTTGGCTTTCGTTTTTCAAGCGTTCGGCATTTTGGCGACTGATGGACCTCTCTTTTGCTAGGCGCTATTTCTATTTCCTTTAGGCCAATGCTATCAGGCCGGAGGTTCCTGAAATCATTTTTCCCTACTCTAGATGTTCTCCTATTTATTAATAGAAGCGCCCATGTGGGTCTTCATCAAATCAATGTTTGCTTTACCGACTTTTCGATTTACGGCCAACATGTCTATCCCTAAACTAAACAATACATAATGTTCATCTAAGAACTGAATGGAAGCTTGCAGGTCTTTTTCTGACAAGTGATTTTTTTCGTAGAGAATGAATTGAGGATCGTGGCGAAACAAATCCAACTGGGATAAAATCTTCCAATCATAGCCTTCGGTATCAATATGTAAGACTGCAATTTTTTCGACCTTATTCCGATCAAAAAGCGTTGGCAAATTAAGACCTTCCAAATCAGTAGATCGGATAAAAGGTTCGAGTGCTCCATCGAAATGCTTGAGGATGTGTTGCGAATCGAAAGAGCCCAACTGATCGTACCAATAGGGCAAATCAGGCAAAGCAGATTTGGCAGCAGCAGCATCGACCCAATAAAAAGTCATCCGTTGTCCTTCATTGATGGCTACATTTTCAAATTGAAACCTAGTGGTATCTGGATAATTATTTTTCAGTTTTTCAAAACTATAAGGAACGGGTTCTACAAAAAGGGCTTTCCAATTTTGATGCTTTTGTAATAAGGGATAAATGGGATCTCCGGTCTTGCCATCATTGGAACCAATCTGCACAAAAAAGGCTCCTTCCGCTGGAAGCAACTGATCCCACCAATAAGCGGGGTAACGCTTATCTTTAATAAAAGGATTTTTAAAAAACTTCCTTTTGACTCTGGCTAATAGGGTTCTCAATCCTGGCATTTTATCATTTTTTTAGACTGCTTGTTTTCCATTTTTGAAAAAGTAGCAGGTCGTATTTATTGTATTCTGCAATTAGGTCGCGTTCCGCTTTCTTTGGTATCGGATACTTGGAGTTTCGCTCATGCAATATTATTTCGAAGCTTAAATTTTGTTTTTGAAAATAGGATTGTACTTCTGCTGAAAAATTTTCAAAATCAAAAACCTCTTCAAAACATTCTAAATGTTGCCAAGCTTTATCATAGGTTTCCTGTTTGGGGGGTCGCATAAACATCTCCTGACAAATAGCGACAATACATATCTCTGGCTTCCCAACAATTTTCTAAAAAACAAGACAATCCTCTACTTGCGTGTTTTCGATAAGGACTATTTGGCGGAGTTCGCAAAACCATTTGATATAAGGACCAAACTCTATCGACCGGATTTCTAAAAATCGTTAGGTATTTATATTCTTTAGGAGAACAAAAAATTGAAATAGGTCGATGTACTCTAGTATTGACAATTCCTTCGAATCTTTTTTCCTCTAGCATTTTATAAAAAGAAGTTCCTCCCGTTTTGGGTAAATGCACAAAAGCCATTTGATTTTTGCTAAACTCAAAATCATTCGTATGATAACCGTTCTTTCTAAAAATATGCTCCCAATAAAAGTTGGTGTTTAGTAAGGAGTCAACTACTCTGAATAATTGTTCCAGTACTTTATTATAACTTCTAGAAAACAGGACTCTTAACCTCATTGTTTCGGCAAATTTCGTTTGCTAATTTTCACCTGATCTAGTCCAGGATAGTTAGGCGCTTTCATTACCAAAATACCATCCCAACTAAAAGACTCATCTAGATTGGCCGAAGCAACCAAAGAAAATTGATATTTATCGTTTAACAAGCGATAGCAATCTTGATGTAATTCGTTGGAATGAGTTGAAATAAAAACATAGCCAACTTTTCCTTCCGAAAATAATCGATGACTTCCTTCCAACATTTCCAATTCAAAACCTTGGATATCAGAATGCAGAATATCTACAAAGGAGATGTTTTGGGTTTTACAGATTTCATCAACGGTGGTAATATTTTCTTGAGCTTTGACTTGCTTACCAATACCCGCATGAATAAAGGTTCCGTCGAGTTGATTGATTTTTAGATTTTCTTTTCCATAGAATAAATTCCTTCGGTCCGGTTCGGCCATGTAGCAATTTGCTTCTGGAAATTGCTGCATAAACCACATCGAATAAAAAGACCAATAGGACCCTAATTCCAACATTGTTTTTTCCCCATTGGGAGCTAGTGATTGGATTACGTCTTGAAATATTTTTTCTTCTTGGGGCTCGTGAACCCCCTTATTGTCGACCAACATTTTGAGCAATGGAAAACTATAATAACTCAATGGATCTATTTGAATTCCATTGTGCATAATGAGTCGATCTCCTGTCAACCTGCCCGCTTCTGGCACTCTCGGAATAGCTGTATTATCGGGGCCTTGTAAGACATTATTGATGCGATCATTCCAGTAGTCTTTTTCCTCTGCGGTCAAATGATCCATCAATCCTTTTCCTGTTTTTAATTTTTCTTTTAATTGTGCTCGATTTTTGGACGCCAAGCGATCAAAATACCAAGCAAACAAAAAATCAGGAGCAGATTTTGAGTAGAGGTAATTTTTTATTTTTCTAGCAAAAGAAGCCATTTAAAATGTTTTTCAAGGTAATGAACAAGACACCAGAGTGTTTATAATAAATCAGCATTTTTTTAGGGGTCTCAAAATCAATTCGCTTTGGTTTGGTTAATTTTTATAGAGAAAAATTCCATACAAAAAGCGAAGTTGCCCTTCTGGATTTAGCGACTTGTACAAATTATACAATTCGTATCCATAGCCTTTCAATAGTTTTAGATTTTCATCCAAATCTTTTTGACCTTCGTAGGTTGGCATCACAATCATTTCCATATAAATCAACTTTATTTTTCCGGCAGCAATGGATTTTTCAGCCCCTTGCAAAACCAAATATTCTGAACCTTGGGTATCCAATTTTAAGAGGTCTATCTTTTCTATTTTTTGCTCTTCGACAAAGTCATCAATGGTCTGCATTGGAACTTTAATTTTCCGCTGCGTTTCTAATAATCCTTCTCCCCAATTGGAAATCCCTACTTCGGTGGAATCTAGTAAAGAATTGGTAGCCGCAAAACTATTGACATTAAAAAATGCTTCGCCTGTTTGATGGCCTAAAGCTTTTTGAAAAATAAAAATATTTGGATAGGCACTTGTATTCTGCTCCAACTGAGCGAAAGAGTCTGCAAAGGGTTCGAAGGCATAAATGCGACTTTGGTTTCCAAATATTTTATGGTATTCCAAGACCGTATCGCCTACATTGGCTCCCACATCGAAGATGGTTAAAGGAGATTGTCCTTGACTCAATTTTCGCTGAACTTCAAAAACAAGTTCCTCCTGTGAGCGTCTCTTCTCAATTCTATATCCTAAAGCAGCTAATACTTTACTTAATAATCGTTTCATTCTATCAATTTCAATTAACAAAATCCTTGGTCGTGAACATTAGAAAAAACCAATACAACTGATGTTGAAAATTTTCAGTTACCACACCAAAAATCAAAATACAGATAAAAAAAATAAAACTAAAACGCCGCAAAATCAGTTCGTCTTCATCTTCCGTGGGATAGACCACTCTCCTAAAAAGGCGTATCAAAGTAGCAACAGCAAATCCAAGATAAAAAAGAAGTCCGGGCAAACCATAGTCGGTCAACAGAGCAAAATAATCGCTGTGTGGAGAAAGATAATATCCCCGATTAACGATTTCTGTAATCAGTTTTTGCGGGGTCTCTCCAAAGTATTTGGTAAACTGCGCTTTAAACTGGCCAATGCCCATCCCTACATATCCTTGATCTTCCAAGGTTCGTAAGACGCCTTCCCAAATCAAAAATCGTACGTCGGTTTCCCCAGTTCTATTTCTCTTTTTTATTCGTTGAAACAAAACAATTTGAATTCCTGAATTATTAGACAGCAATTCTGGTAAAAGAAATAAACCAATCATTACACTCACTCCAAGCAATAAGATTTTTCGCCGGAGACTTGAGTAAAAAAAAATAAATAAGGTCGCTATCAAAAACATCCCTAATCCTGCCCGACTTCCAGCCATCCCCAGCGAATAAATCAAAAAGGCAACGGAAACCCCAATCAGCAAACGGTTCCTATTACTTTGTTCCTTATTGCTTCTCAAAAGCAAATAAGTAATAGCCGCCACTAATCCGAAAGCTACATAATTGGGATTATCGGTAAAACCGGATTGCCTTCCGGCATCAATCATGGTTACAAAATTATAGGAGATGTAGACCAAATTAAAGAAAACACCAAGCAAAAAATACTTCATCATTTGCATGGCATTCGCTTTGGTAAAAGAAGTATTCTTAAACACAAAAAAAGTAGCTACATGCAAACCTACTTGGAAGAGATCATTATAAAATAATGGAAAACTAAAAACACCGGTAATCGCTCGAAAAAGTGAAATTATAAATCCATAAACAAACACTCCATATAAAATCCAATCTGGTTTTTCATTTTGATCTAGGTACATACCATTCGTTAGCACCTTAAAAAAATAGACTCCAATAATCAAAATCGACAAAACCCGAAAGGGTTTGAAAATAGTCCGAATATTGAAAAACATTTCTAGGATCAACTCATAGGGCATAGAAAAAGCATAAGCACAAAATAGTACAACAAGGACTTTGTTCAAATCTATTTCTATGGCGCCACTATTATTCATACATTGCTTTTGAATGTTCTAAAACAAAAAGCATTGCCTCCACTACTCGATCCGTAGCCTTGCCGTCACTTAGGTGGCATTCCATTTCCAGCGCCGATCGGCGCTGTGGCAAATCATGGTCTGGCGAAGCTAGATATTTCGATAGCGTAGCGGTTAGTTCTTCATAGGAATGAACGACTTTAGCCCCGCCCATTTCAACAAATTTTTTCTGATGCGGGTAATCCACCAAACGCCTTGCCGACTTCCAATAATACAATTTTTGATCGCCATCAAAGGAAGTCAAAACAACGGGCTTGTCCAAAACCAAAGCATCGATAGAAACAGTAGATCCAGAATTGATACAGACCTTACAACCTAGCAATAAATTAGACAAATGATCCATGTCAGATTTTTGCATACTCCAACGCACCTTGCTTTCTACCAGCTGCGGATAATCAATCGCCACTCGCTTACCAATCAAAGCATCCAAACGTTTTATCCAGCGGCGGTCGGAAAGACTGCCTTGTACATTTTGTGGATGCGGCCGAACGACCAATTGTAAGTCTGGACCAAACACCCCCTTTTTAATCGCTTCTGCCAGCCACTCTACAATATCAATTTCATGCGGTGCAAAACGAGGCGAACTCATCGCTACAAAAAGATAAGGCAAGTCAGGCTGCAAACCCAAATTGCGAATCAATGCGGCGTAGCCCGGATTTTCTTTCACCCTATGGTGATTATCAAAATGAGGCACACCACACACTTTTACAATGCCCTTCGGGGTACCATAATATTCTTTCAACTCCGCTTCCATTACTTTTCCCCACAAAATAAAATGATCGGGAATTACGGGAAAGATACCTTTGCTCGTAATATTATCCCAGCTCAACAAATGAATCATCGTTTCTATTCCTTCGCTTTGCGCAGCGTATAAAAACTTGGCTTCCAAAAAATTTACAGGATAGGTCGACACTACGATTTGTGGTCGAATTTTCCGAATCAATTGACTGGCCTTTTCAGATATTAAATATTGGCTTTCGCGTTTTTTGAATCGCTTGCGAATACTTGGAAAGTAAGGAATCAAACGGTGGATGGGATAATAGATAAACGGTCGAATTCGCTTCCAAGGGTGTTTGGAGTCGGTGTATAAAATGCTGTATAAATGTTTTTCCCAAAAAACAGGATTGCTCTTGATGTCTTCTAGGTAATACATTCGCTTGACCCCATAATCATCATCCCAAATACTTTGCTTGATCTGCGGATCAAAAATTTGAATACGGGGATGACTTTTTAAGGTCATCAAATTACCATCTTCAGGATCAGGGGTAATGATCGCAATATTTTTTCCGGATTCTGCCAATCTTAAAATCAAACCCGTTTGCAGTAACATCCGAGCAGCGAAGCCGTGGGATATCACATAACAAAGGTCGATTTTTTCTTGGCTGTTTTCCATTATGGGGTGTTTCTAAAATGCTCTTACTTGCTTTTACAAATTGGTCTTGGCATAAGTCACTGCCGCATCCCAATCCGCTGGGGTATCAATATTGATATTCGGCGAATGGATCATTTCATGGTGAATAATTTTTTCGCCATAAAGCGATTTATTTTCTAATACTGTTTCCTTCCGGGAAATATAAATAGAACCGTCCCGATGGTACGCTTTGGGTAAATCTTGTCTTCTGGTGATAATAGAAGAGTCACCCATGGCCATTTTTAAAAAGCCCGTTTCGGTTTCTTCTTCATACACCCAATGCGGATTATATACATGCGGCACTTCCCGAACAGAAATCAAAGAATCCGCTTTGCTGCTCACAAATTTTTCTAGTGCTTGTTGTAAATCCATCGGATTCCGAAAAGGGACGGTCGCTTGCAATAAGCAAACCGCATCAAAACTATTTCCTTGCTTTTCAAAAAAAGTCAAGGCATGAATAACGGTGTCAATACTTGGAGAGTGATCGGTAGCCAGCTCCGCAGGTCGTAAAAAAGGAAGCGCTGCCCCAGCCGCTTTACTGATTGCAGCAATCTCTTCATCTTCTGTAGAGACTACTAATTGATCAATCAAAGGACAAGCTAGCGCGGATGCTATCGAATAGCTGATCAATGCTTTGCCATGAAGCGTTTTGATATTTTTCCGAGGAATGCCTTTGGAGCCTCCTCTGGCGGGAATGAGTCCGAGTATTCTCATGGTGCTGTTTAAAAAAAGTCGCTTCCTAGTAAATTGTATTTTCCAAGTCGTTCTTCTTGCAATTCAAAAGTGGTCACATCTCCTTCGCGGTCCCAAATAATTTCATAATTTCGGAGCAGGTTATTTTTTAGAAAACGGACATTATTTGTTCTTCCATCAACCAGCACAAAAGTGCCCGGCAATAGAATGGGTTCCATCAATAAAAGATCCCCTGACATTACGGTTCTCTCTTGGCATTGAAAAGTCATTCCATTGATATTGCCTTCTACCGCTTGTGGGTCGGGGCCGTCGAGGTAAATAAAATCAGGAACAATATCTGGAAGGTTTTTATAGAAATGGCAAAGCTGTCCGCGATGGGTTCCTATTTCTACTCTGCTGTATTGAAAATTCACGAAAGGCGTCAATTCTTTTGGCAGGCGTTCTTGGGCAGTAGCGATCCATTTTTCAGAAGTATCTACCGAAAAACACTGGAATTGAAAACGATTGCGAATAGCTGGAGGGTTTTCTAACTGCTCCCAATCCCTTTTATTTTTCATCAGGGCATCAGCAATGATAACGGTTGAAAAACCAACGCCCAATTCCAAAACGGTAAAACTCTTACGACTTCGAATCAATTGGTGAATCCGTACCAGATCATTGACATCAACGGGAATAGCGGTTTGTACCTCTCCACTTACGCTATCGTAAACGCCTCTTTCGCCATCCGATTTTTCTATGGAAAAATATTTCCCTAAGTTTTCTTTTTCCCAATAAGCTGTATCACTGCTATTTGTCATTTTATGCGTTTTGTTTTTCGAAATTAGGGTTTGAATATTTCGGGTTTGGGATATTGCTCGCCTTGGGTTGAAATTTTGAATTTTAATCCACTAATAATTCAACACCTTATGATAAGTCAAAGGTACTACCGCTAATAAATCCGCCATTTTTTTACCGGCATCTCCTTCGCCGTAAGTTCGATCTTGAGCAAAAGTACCGTGGTCGATTTGCTTTTGAATGGCCTTCTTGATATTTGTTTTATCATAGTCTACATCAATTACATTTCCACCTCTTTCTCTTCCATTTTGACGAGACCCAATATTGACTACGGGTACTCCGATGTAGGCACACTCGCGAATCCCAACGCTAGAATTTCCAATCAAGCAAAGACTATTTTTTAGAAAACGTAAAAAATCATACGGGCCCATGTTTTTAAAAAAGTGGATGTGGTCGATGTCTTGATTCTCGCGAAAAGAACGAATGGCATTCGAGGTCCCATCTGAGCCAGCATCTACATTGGGCCAAAACCAGAAAGTGGGTAATTTTAATTCCTGAATTGCTTCAAGGGTTTGGGTGACCTGTGCCCTGGATTGTTCGTATTCTGTCGTAACGGGATGTTGCATTACAATCAGATAGCCTTTAGAAAAATCAGGCTGTTCCCCTACTCCACCATAGCGCTCGTAAGGATCAAAATTGAGGGCTCCATCTAAATAAATTTCGTGAGCCAAATCAATAGAAGGACATCCGGTCAGGAAAATCGTATCTGCAACTTCGCCCATTTTATAAACACGTTCCTGCGCTTTGCGGGAAGCTACAAAATGGACATCTGCTAGTTTGGTAATGGCATGTCTTACTTTTTCGTCGATATTCCCGGTAACTTCTCCTCCTTGCACATGCACCAATGGAATATTCAAATAAGACGCAGCGATGGCGGTAGACATGGTTTCAAATCTATCGGCAACCGTCAGGACGGCATCAGGTTTTAGATTTTCAAAAACATTGGTAAGTTCGATAATGCCCAAACCTGTTGTCTTGGCTTGTGCGGCGAGGTTGCCCCCTTCGAGGACATTAAAAACTTTTGCCGTAATGTCAAAACCATCGCGTTCGATAAACTTAACCGCCGTTCCATATCGCCCCAATAAAGCAGAAGCGGCAATCACCAAAAGCAGTTCCAAATCTGGATGATCTTTGATGGCTTGTAAGGCCGATTTGATCCGACTATAACTAGGACGCGCTGTAACGACAACACATATCTTTCTCTTTGGCATTTTTCTTTTTTTACAAAAAAATAAAACGTAGCAGTTACGCTAAATCCTCCGGCTTTAAAAAATCATATTTTGCTTTATCCTGTCGCAATGTTTTTCCAATAACCGTTTTAAACTGATTTGCAGAAACGCCTTGCCCAGCAGGTTTCTTCGCTTCCAAATCATCAAAAGTAATGGGATGGCCTTTGGGTAAATCTTTATTGACCGCTAATGTTTTTTCAAATATTTTCTTCAATTCCACATAGGGTCCTAAATCATTTTTATCAATTGGATGATCAAGGGACTTTTCGATAAAACGAACAGAACTGACCAAGTGAGCAATTTCATCAATGGTCAGAGAAGAGGAAGCATCTGGCCCAAATATTCTGCGATCAAATACCGCATGAAATTCCAAAAGCTCGGCCCCCATCGCTACCGCAGCGATTCCCGTGGCGATATTTCCGGTATGCTCCGAAAGTCCAATTCGATGTCCGGGATAGCGGTCTTTCAATTCTTGAATGACATTGAGACCAACTCGTTCTGGTGGCGTAGGATAACTGGTGGTGCATTGTAGGATACTCAGTTCATTGCCAAAAGGACGGATAAACTGAACGGCCGCGTCTAGCTCAGAAAAAGCACACATTCCGGAGGAAAGTAAAATGGGCTTTCCCGTAGCGGCTATTTTTTCTAACATCAAAAAATTAGTGACCTCTCCTGATCCTATTTTATATTGATTGACCCCGATGGATTCAAGTAAATCGACTGCGGCTTGAGAAAAGGGAGAAGACATAAATTCTAATCCTTTTTCTTCGCAGTGCTTTTTTATTTCGATCCATTGCTCTTTGGAAAAAGACATGCGTTTCCAATAATCAAAGCGGGTCGCGTCTTCATAAGAAAAATTGATTCGAAAAGGTTCTTGCAGACTACTTTCTGCTTCCGCAATATGTGTTTGGAATTTGATCGCATCGACTCCGGTAGTCGCCAAGGCATCAATATAGGAATGTAAAATTCCGAGACTGCCGTCATGTGCCTG
>CAYQRA010000171.1:0-10610 GCA_964419315.1 uncultured Saprospiraceae bacterium
CGATCAGGAGGAATAGCCCCAAAGCTCCGCCCAATAATGCGCGTCTTTGTAAAGTGGCTCGCTCTAATTGAGCACTTTGCAATTCCAATTCTCTTTCTTGTTGTTCAATGGCCAATTGTTTTTTTTCATCGCCATAGATGGCTTCGCTTCGGGTGTTTTGAATAGCTCTTTGTTCGTCCAGTCTTGCGTATCGCCACTCGTCATATTTTTTCCGATACACAAATGCTTTTTTATAATCCCCAACCCCTTCATAAGTTCTTGAAAAATCTTTGTAGGCTTTTTGGATGAATTTATTGTCTCCAAAAGTCTGAGCGATTTCGTAGTATTTTTGGGTGTAGCGGAGTGCCTCCTTCCATTTTTTTTGCCGCCGCATAACATCTCCCATTCCGTTGTAAATTTCCATGATTCCTTTTTCGTCGGAGACCTTTTGTCGGAGTTCAAGCGATTGATTGAGCCAGTCTAGAGCAGTGTTTAAACTTTGTCTAGAAGAGTCTGGTTTATTGGTTTTTGTAAAATAGGTTCCGAGATTTTTATAAATCAAGCCGAGATTGTTGAAAGCTTGACTAATGCCTTCTTGATCTTCCTCTCGTTGGTAGATCTTTAAAGATTGTTGATAATTATCGAGTGCTTCCGCAAAAAGTTTTTTGGCTTGTGGATAAAGGTGGATAGAATCTAGATTTTTTTCTCCAAGATCGTCTAAGCTGTTTGCTAAATTATTATGTGCTTGGGCAATGTCTAATTGGTCTTCCAGTACGATTCTTAATTCTAGGGCCTGTTGATGATGTACTAAGGCTTCTTGGTAGCGTTCCAATTCTGATTTGATATTGCCTAGTAAATTTTGCGCATTGGCGATCTCATAATGATCTTCCAATCTTTCGCTCAGCGCTAGGTGTTTGAGAAGATAGTCTAGTGCTTCCGGATAATTGCCCATTGACTCTTGTACCAAAGCCAAGTTGTAGTTTACCCTAGCGATGCGAATAGTATCTGCTAGTTCTTCTCGGAATTTCAATGATCTTTTCAAGTTGATCACCGCACCAGGGCCATCGCCGAGCGACTCTTTTAGATTGCCGATGTTATTATAGAGCGAAGCGACTCCTTTTTTGTCGCCGAGTGCTAGGCGCAGTTCCAGTGCTTTTTGATAATGTTTTTCTGCCAGTTCGAGATTTTCAGCAATGGCTTCTACAACTCCGAGGTTATTATAAGCCTGTGCTTCTCCTTTTTGAAATTTTACTTCTTGAGCTAAGGCAATAGATTGTGCGAGGTACGCTCTAGCAGAGTCTGGATTTTCAAATTTGTATTCCCAAGCAAGGTCATTCAGTAAAATGATTTTGTTACTGTCTTCAGGAGTACTTTGTAGAACTAGGAGTAAACTATCTGCGAATGGATTTTGAGCCAGACTAGGGAGAACGATAAAACAAAGGCAACAGGCCAAAAAGGAACCTGCTGCCTTTGGGGAGGTTTTTAATTTGAAAACGATGCATAGACCACTAATCCAATAAAAGAATTGGGCAAGTATCCGCTTTAGATAGGGAGTCCTTAATGCATTGGAGTGCATTACTCTTTGGACTAGTTTGGTCATAGATGTTTCCTTTTCCTAGGGTTCTATAAATAGAATGACCTAAGTAGCGATAATGATTTTCTATCGCTAAAATAAACGCTAAAGATTTATTTTTTATCAAGTAATAAGACGCCAGATGCCATAAATTTAAATTCTTCTTTAGGTGCTGTAATGGCATCAATTACTTCTTGCGGTTCTTTGGCATCTTCTGCGTAATGCTTTAGTTCATCCACGCTAGTGATTTCTCGGAAGGCATAACCATCCATGACGACCTGACGTCCCGAAATATCCATTGGCATAAAGAAACCATAATCTTTAAATTTGACAAATAACTCTTCTGCCTCACTATCGTTTTCGTTGACAATAGACATCCAGCATCCTTTCTTTTGGCAAACTTCATTGACCGTTCCCAAAACTTTTACCTGCATAGAATCGGCGTCTCCCATATGAGCAGCTAGTTGTTGATAAGGAATAGCTCCTTCACTAGTGGTATTGTCTCCAAAATACTTGCCTTCACTTTCCGAATTGACAGGCGCTTCTTCTACTGTTGGCGTAGAGCCACAAGCTGAAAAAATTAGCGCGAGAAAGACCAAATAACTTATTTTTTTTAATAGCATAATAATTTCGTTTTTTTAATTAGTAGTAAATAGACCCTTAAAGGTACGGTCTTAGAATTAAATTTAACTTTTCTTAAAAGTAAAAATCATTAAAAAAAGCAATATTCGGGTTGGAATATAGTTTTAAAGTAACCATATCTGATTTAACAACCATAATCCTGTCCCATATGACCTTGACCGCTACTTTTTTATCCACTATCTCAAACCACCATAAAGATGAAGAAGCTGTTGTGTCTATCCCTTTTCGCCGTTTTTACCTTTCTACAAACCTCTTTTACTCAATGTCTACATGGCAACTGCTATAATGGACGAGGAACTTATCTGTATCCTAGTGGTGCCAAATATACGGGCCAGTTTCGGAACGGAAAGATAGATGGGAAAGGAACCCTTCGATTTAGTAATGGCAATAAATATATTGGAGAATGGAAAGAGCATTACCGCCAAGGTAAAGGCCAATTGGTATTCACCAATGGAGATGTCTATGATGGCGCTTTTTACCATAGTAAATTTCATGGCTTAGGTCAAATGGTTTTTTCGAATGGTGATAAATATCGTGGAAATTGGACAGATGATTACATGCACGGTGATGGAGAATATGCCTATCACAATGGAGATCGATACATTGGCCAATTCCGAAAAGGAAAACTTCATGGAAAAGGGACTATGCATTACTCTGATGGAGATCGCTTTGTAGGCAATTGGAAGGAAAACCTTAAAGACGGTCAAGGGACTTACCATCGAGCTAGTGGAAAAAAAATATCCGGTATCTGGATGGCTGGTAAAATCACTAAAGAAAGCGCCACTTCTACGGCCTCTACTTCTACTAGTGCCTCCCAAAGTACGGCTGCTACTTCTTCGAATAACAATACCGCTAGTTCCTCGTCTTCCAAATTGCGCAATTGTAATGCTGGTTACTGTGGGGAAGGACGAGGTGTCTACACATATGGCGATGGAACCAAATGGATTGGGGCTTTTGTAAATGGCCAACCCGAAGGAGATGGAATTTGCTATTACTCCAATGGTGATAAATATGTAGGGAGTTGGAAGCGCCATGCGCCGCACGGCGAAGGAATTATGTACTATACCAGTGGTAGAGTAGTCGGGGCACTTTGGGAATATGGTCATATGAAGGACGACCTAGATGCAGATAATGATCCTATAGAAACAGAAGCAGTTGCCGTAGAGTATGATACAGATGTAAAAATCTGGGCGGTAGTTGTGGGGGTAGCGCGTTATGATCATATGCCAGTATTAAAATATACCGATGATGATGCCTATCAGATTTTTGCTTTCCTAAAAAGCCCGGAAGGAGGAGCACTTCCTGATGATCAAATCCGCGTCTTAGTAGATGATGATGCTACTCGAAATAATGTGATCAAATCTATGCGAGAATTGTTTTTAAAGGCTGATGATAATGATGTGGTGATGATTTATTTTTCAGGACATGGACTTCCCGGTGCTTTTTTACCTTTTGATTTTGATGGTTTTAATAATAAATTATACCACGATGACATCAAACAAGTATTTGACGAATCTAAGGCCAAACACAAATTGGCTCTGGCAGATGCTTGTCATGCTGGAACCATGTTGGCGATGCGGTCCACGGTAAATGGAACCTTGGAAAATTATTATAAAGCTTTCGAAGATTCTGATGGTGGCACGGCTTTATTATTATCTTCTAAAGGGGACGAATATTCTTTGGAAGACATGGGCTTACGCCAAGGTATTTTTAGCCACTTTTTGATTCGAGGTTTGAAGGGAGAAGCAGATGTAAATAAGGATAAGATTGTTGGAATTCAAGAGATCTTTAATTTTGTATCAGAGAAAGTGACGACGTATACGGGCAATGCTCAAACCCCAACCCTTTCGGGAGACTTTGATCCGAATATGCCAGTGGCAGCGATTCGCTAATCGTTGAAGTATTTGTATTTGAAAAATCCCGTAGCTTAAAAGGGGCTACGGGATTTTTTAATTTAGGAAAAAGGGCTACGATAAAGGCGTATTCTCCTAGATAAAAAAACTTCTTTTGACAATATTTTCCACTTTCGAATAGTTTAGTATTTTTGGTAATATATTTGCTGCAAAATAAGTAAGTCTAATTATTACACCAGCACCACAAACGAGAACATACCCTATGAAAGAGTTCGCAACTTTATTGGTTTTACTATCCAGTCTTTTTATTTCCTTCCAACTTTCTGCTCAATGTATCACTGGCGATTGCCAAAATGGTAAAGGAACCTATGTGTATCCCAGCGGTGCCAAATACGTGGGAGATTTTAAAGATGGAGAAATACATGGTGTTGGCATATGCTATTACACCAATGGAAGTCGCTATACCGGACAATGGAAGCACCGTTACCCAGAAGGGAAGGGGACAAAAACATACCCCGATGGGACCAAATTTGTAGGATCTTGGCTAAAAGGACAAATGCTTAATGAGCAAGGAGAAATCCTTGAAGATACTTGGGCGGCAAAAGGAGAGGTAGAAGATGATGGGACCAATATACAAACGGGCTGTATTTCGGGAGATTGTATAAATGGAGAAGGTGTTTTTGCTTATGCCGATGGTAGTAAATATGAAGGTGCTTTTTCTAATGGGCATCTAAATGGACAAGGTACTTTCTTTTACCTCAATGGTGATAAATACGTTGGTGCCTTTCGAAATAATTATTCTCATGGAAAAGGGGTTTTCTTTTATGCTGATGGTACCAAAACTGCTGGAGAATGGGTGGAAGGAGAGTTTTATGGTGAAAATTGGGAATCCTTGGGACAAGAAGGTTGTATTACGGGCGATTGTACCAATGGTACGGGAACCTATATTTATAAAGATGGAGCGGCCAAATATGTGGGCCAATTTAAAGATGGCTTAGCTGCTGGTCGAGGAATTTGTCATTATGCGGATGGCGAGTATTATGATGGCTTTTGGGAGAATGGTAGTTTTAATGGACTTGGCGTTCTTAATCTAAAAGATGGTAAAAAAGTAGCTGGAGAATGGCAGGATGGCACTTTTTTAAGCAAGGCAGACGTGAGCAGTCTTTCGGAGGAAGTGCTTGCCGAAACTCCTCCGTCTTCAACTAAACCCAAAGAAGAAACTTCTATATTTAGTGCGGCGGATAAAGCAGATCAAGTAATCTTGGGAGGAGTTCCTAAAGACGCTGCAGCAATAAAAGTATGGGCAGTCGTGATTGGCATCGCTTCTTATAGCCATATGCCCGTCTTGCGTTATACGGATGATGATGCTTATCGGATGTATGCTTTTCTTAAGAGCCCCGAAGGAGGAGCTTTGGCGGATGAGCAGATTCGAGTTTTGGTAGACGAAGATGCGACTAAGGATAAAATCACTAAAACGATGGATGAGGTGTTTGGGCAAGCAGGGCCGAATGATTTGGTGATGCTTTACTTTTCTGGACATGGACTGAAAGGTTCTTTCCTGCCTATCGATTTTGATGGCTATAATAATAAACTCTTTCACGACGAGATCAATGCTATTTTTTCTAATAGTCCGGCCAAGTACAAACTTTGTATTGCTGATGCCTGCCACTCCGGAAGTCTATTTGCAATGAAGAGCGGTACGGTAGAAAATGCACTAGCGAGTTATTATAAAACCCTTGCTCAGGCTGATCCGGGCACCGCTTTGATTATGTCTTCCAAATCGGATGAGACGTCTTTGGAATCTAGCGGTTTGCGCCAAGGTGTTTTTAGTCACTTTTTGATTAGAGGATTAAAAGGGGAAGCAGATCAGGATCAAAATAATGTGGTTAGTGTGCAAGAACTTTTTGATTTTATTCATGGCAATGTACGGAGTTATACCGGGATGCGTCAGAGTCCAGTGATCAAGGGCGATTATGATCCGGTGATGACCGTTGCGGTGAAACGTTAGGGTTTTTCTTTGGAAAAATGAAAAACATAAGTCATCCCAAATTTTAACCTTAGGCGTTTGCGAACCAAGGAATGGGAGGCCAGACAAGATACTGTTTGACATGAGATGAGGGGATATATCCCCGAACCGCTCCGCGGACGGGATGGCCTATTTCCGACCCCGAAGGGATGGGGGGCTAGTTTATCTTGTCTAGCGTTTTTCAAAACATATCCAGTCGGTATGTTTTACCTTTTTTTGGCAATGCAAAAAATGAATACCCCTTTACGTTAGAAATCCATTGTATGATATCCCAAGCCTGTTAAAATCTAATGGGGAATTAAAGGAATGGAGAGAATGTAATTTGAGATGACCTATGTTTTTTATTGAGAATTTAAACAGCACTAAGTAATATTTTTATGTTCCAAAGCTAAATCTTCATTGATCTCGATCAGTTCGGTTTCCTCACCTTGATCTGCCAATGCTTTACTCTGGATTAGATATTTGATGATGCGATTGGTATCAATGCTCCAAGCCACAAAAGCAAGTAAAAGAATTTTTCCAAATAGGGCATAAAAAACGAGCCCCATCGAAATGATATTTTCTAATGCTCCTGCAAATGCACCACTGAAAAGCGTGTAATCATCTACCGGAAAAATAAAAACCAATAGCGGCTGAATACCTGCATAAAAAGAAAGACAAATGATAGCGACCTTTTCCTTACTCAAAAATTTACTCCCAATTCGCCCAACCAACTGAGTGGTAAAAGCCATGCAAACCAAACCTGAAATAATCCCAAAGAGCAAATGGAAATCTTGCTTCGATTCTGGGAAGCTAAGAATCAATAAATATTCCAATATCAAGCATAAAACAACCAAAGATAAACCCCATCGTTTTTTGGTTTGAATAGGTTTTTCAATAGCCGTATCTACTCTTTCTCTGGACGGGGGAGTATTTAGCTTTTCTTCTACATCAATGGATTCCGTATTTAAACAGTGGTAGCATAAGTAGAGGTAGACAATCGTCAGATTGTTGAGGGTATTAAATATTAAGATGGCGTATTCGATGCTTTCTTCAATCGAAAAAATAATGAGCGCCACATAAAGAAAAATCCAAGAGAAGGTTAGTTTTCTAAATAGTCCCCACATTTGACGACGGGCTAGCGTCGCTCGATAGTACTTGGGAGAAGAAAGGATTTTGGGTTCTGTTTTTAGAAAGAAGATCGTTGCGATAATCAAGACGAGGACTTGAAATATATAAGTCGATTGCTTTAGGAGTTTGGGGATTTCTAAATCCGTATTTTTTAGAAAAAGTCCTAAAACTAAACCATAGAGTAGGAGTAAAGCTAAAGCAGGAAGATGTAGTTTTTTTTCAAGTATCCAAAATTTAAAAGACTTTTCACTTCCAGAGAGTTCGGTCTTTTTTTGAGCACTATAGGAAGCAAGTTTGTTCCACAATTCTTTTCTCGACTCTTGTAGATATTCCTCTAGCGATACCTCGCTTTCGCTCATCTGATACCATTCAATTCCTTCAACGATCATCCGAAGTTGTTCATCTTTCTGAAGCGATTTCGCAAGCTCCATGTCTTCTTCTGCAGAGAGTTTGTTCTCTACATAAGCTATTAAATGCTGTAGGTCATATGGCCAATTACTATTCATATTCCTCTCAGATTTTTAAGGATACCACTTTCTCTATATTTTTTCAATCCTAATTTTGCTCTTTGTACCTGACCTTCGACGGCTCTCGTACTCGCATTGTGTTGCTCCGCAATCTCTTGATAAGACAGGCCTTGGAAGACTCTTAAACGAAAAAATTTAGCTTGTAATGGAGGTAATAAGTCAATGATTTCATTGGCCTTCTTAGATTGATCTTGAGCAATCATTTTCTGCTCAGGATTTGGATCGTCACTTAGTTTTTGGGACTCGTTGAAATCTATTTTCCTGACAGAAGAATTCCATTTTTTTCGGCCAAAATCAATGCATTTATTTTTTGTTGTTGCTTGCAGCCAAGCTCTAAGGTTTTTTAAATCGCCTTGTTGTGTTTTAAAAAGGGAGATCCATACTTTTTGACAAATGTCTTGAGCGTCTGTTCGGTTTTTTACAAAACTTAAAGCGATCAAGTGTATAAAGTCATGGTGTCGCTCGCATAAAAAATTTCCAGCCTCTCCATCACCAGTCCACCAAAGCCTTAGCAAGGCTTGGTCACTTAAGGATTGGAATTTCTTTGGTGGCATAAGAAGTAGGTTGATAAATACAAGCGCGAAATAACTTAAGTCTTTTACTAAGACGATTGAAAAAATAAAATCCCACGCGAAATAGCTAAAAAAAATAATTTTCTACAAAATACCTTTTCTCTCGTGTAATTCCTTAGTCCTCAATCGTCTTTGTTGAAGAACGATGAAAGTCTATTCTTTTAATAAAAATAAATTATGCAACTCTTCGACAAAATTCTAGAAGTGACGACCAAGATCGATGCTTTTATCTGGGGTCCTCAATTGATTGTCCTACTACTGGGGACTGGTATTTATCTGAGTATTAGAACAGGGGGAGTCCAGTTTACCCAATTATGGAAAGCTTTAAAACTGACCTTTTCCGAAAAAGCAAGATCGAGTGAAGGAGAAGGGGATATTTCTCCTTTTGCAGCGTTGATGACTGGATTGGCTGCTACTGTTGGCAATGGTAATATTGCTGGAGTTGGAACGGCCATTGCGATTGGCGGTCCGGGGGCACCGGTATATATGTGGATCGCTGGGATTGTAGGCATGTCTACAAAATACGCAGAAGGTTTTTTAGGCGTAAAATATCGAGAGGTGGCGCCCAATGGTACCATGGCGGGAGGGCCAATGTATTATGCTAAAAATGGCTTGAAAAATAAAAAATTAGGTAAAATCATCGGAGCGGTGTTTGCGGTTTGTGGAGTAGTGGCCTGTTTGATTGGAAGTGGAACGATGGCTCAATCCAATTCCATTGCTGCTTCCTTAGCCAATTCTATCAATCTATTGGTTTTGGGAAGTTCCGGAGTGGAGCAAGCACCAGCTTACCTCTATTATCTAATTGGAGCAGTCATTGCTGGGATCGTTGGTCTGGTCATTATTCGGGGAATCAAACAGATTGGTGCCTTTTCTGAGAAGCTGGTGCCCGCGATGATCTTTTTCTATGTCGCTTTTGCACTCTGGGTTATACTGGCCAATTTTAGTGAAATACCGGGCGCTTTTAAGTTGATCTTCGAATCGGCCTTTGGCTTTCAACCCGTTGTTGGTGCTACCGTAGGTATGGCGATTCAAAGTGGGATTAGCCGTGGAGTCTTGTCTAATGAGGCTGGTTTGGGAAGCGCGGCGATCAGTCAAGGTGCTTCTAGTTCAGAGGATCCTCGAGAAAACGGTTTGGTGGCAATGACGAGTGTTTTTATTGATACCATTTTTGTCAACTCTATTACGACCCTAACGATTGTGGTCACGGGAGCCTATCAGCAAACACTTTCGTGGATGGGGCCGAATGGAGAAAATCCTTTGACGAGTATTTTAGTAACACAATCTGCCTTTGACTCGGTGATCCCCTATAATATGGGAGGCGTGGTAATTGCCGTGGCTTCTTTGCTTTTTGGACTTTCTACCTTAGTGGGTTGGGCGTATTATGGGGAAAAGTGTATCGAATACTTGGGAGGAGATCGGGTTATTTTTCCTTATCGCTGTTTGTTTATTGTCATGTTGTTTTTGGGAGCGATCTTGACTCCTTTGGCAGGCGACAGCTTTGAATACATCAACATTGTTTGGAATTTGGGGAATATTGGAAATGCCCTTATGGCTATTCCTAACCTGATTGGCTTAATATTTTTGGCTAAAATCGTTGGCGAAGCAACAATTGGGAAGTCTTCTAGCCCTTGATGCCCCATAGGACAAACGCATTAAATCAAAGAGGAAGGCCCGGCTGGGGCTTTATCGTTCGGTCTACTTTTGAAGAAAAAAATCGCAAATTTCTATAGTAAAAAAAGCATTAGTGAGCTCCTAAGTTTCCTGTAAAGGTGATTCTTAGGAGTTTTTTTAGAGAATAAGCTAAAATCCTAGGGGATCTTAGGAGTTTTTAAACAACTTCTTTGCTATAATTCCTTTATTTAGCTATCTTTGCAGCCGTTTTTAATTTATTCACAAAAAAATCACTTCATTCCAATGCGAAATTACGAAGTAACTTTCATCGTAGATCCAGTTCTGTCGGGCGATGAAATTAAAGCGACAGCCAAGACTTATTACGACCAACTTGTAGCCTTAGGTGCAACGATCGTACATAATGACGAAATGGGACTGCGCCAACTAGCTTATCCCATCAACCGAAGAACTACCGGAATCTACTACTGTGTAGAATATTCTGCGATCAACGGAGACTTGATTAGCAAAATCGAATTGGCTATGCGCCGTGACGAACGCATCATGCGTTTCTTGACTGTAAGTCTGGATAAATATGGTGTTAAGTATAACGACGACAAACGAAATGGCCTAATCGGTTCTAAGAAAAAAGGTAAAGCAAAAGCTGCTGCCCCTGCTCCTGCCGCTAAAAAAGCTGCCCCTGCTGCGAAAAAAGCTGCT
>CAYQRA010000172.1:0-10569 GCA_964419315.1 uncultured Saprospiraceae bacterium
CAACCAACGAAGAGTTACTGTTGATGACCGCCAGATTTATTTTTTTGTTGGCAGCCAATAGTCCGCTTAGTTCTGCTTGACTAATTTTGATACTCAACATACTCCCCTGCTCTGCTTGATTCATCAAGGCGCCTCTTTTCACCACAAGTTTCAGCGCATCTTCCAAGGTAAAGACACCGCTGATACAAGCCGCTGTATACTCGCCCAAGCTATGTCCGATCAGGTAATCGGGCTGAATTCCCCAATGCATCAACAGACGAGCCAAGGCATATTCAATGACAAACAACAAGGGTTGTGCATTGGCGGTGCTATTTATTTCTAAGGCATTCGATTCTTCTTTTTGGGCGGGAAATAAAATGTCGAAAAAGTTTATTGGAGAATACCGCTTGACTATCGCTAAACATTCATCCACCTGAGTTTTGAAAAAGATTTCTTTTTCGTACAAGTCTTTGGCCATATCTATGTATTGACTGCCTTGGCCAGAAAACATAAACGTGGTGTATTGAGAATCTTCTTTTATCGTAGCTTCGACCTGATTGGAGGAATGATCGGAAGCCAAAAGACGAATCGCCTCTTCTTTGTCGGAACAAAGGATAAACTTTCTAAACTTAAATAAGGAACGTCCTTTTTGTAAAGTGTAAGCGACATCCGCTAGATCATGTTGATTATCATTGGCTAAGAAAGTACTTAAGCGAGCACCATTTCGTTCTAGCGCTTCTTCAGTTTTTGCAGATAGCAAAATCAGTTGAACCGCTCTGTTAGTTTCAGAAGACTTGATAGCTGGTGCTTCCTCCAAAACGACATGGACATTGGTACCACCGATTCCAAAAGAACTCACTCCAGCACGTAAAGGAGAACCGTTTGTTTCCCATTTTTTCAGTTCTGCGTTGACATATAAAGGTCCATTCTTAAAATTAATCCTAGGATTGGGATTTTTAAAATGTAAGCTCGGCGGTAGGACTTTATTTTTGACGGCCAGTACGGTTTTTATAAAACCAGCAATTCCCGCAGCTGTGTCCAGATGACCAATATTGGATTTCACAGACCCCAAGGCGATAGAGTTGGATTCATTCTCTCCAAACACTTTATTTAAAGCTTCCACTTCAATCGGGTCTCCAAGTATAGTAGCGGTTCCGTGTGCTTCAATAAATCGAATAGAAGAAGGAGCTACCCTACCCATACTCAATGCTTTTTCGATCGCATTTTTTTGCCCGTTCACACTAGGTGCGCTATACCCCACTTTATTGCTGCCATCATTATTGATTCCCGTTCCTTTTATGATTGCTTGTATATTATCTCCATCCTCGATGGCATTCTTTAATTTTTTCAGTACTACCACGCCAAGTCCTTCTCCTACGATAGTGCCGCTGGCTTCTGCATCAAAAGGTCGACATTTTCCATCTTTAGAATTAATCATCCCCTCTTGATAAATGTATCCCCTTTTAGAATGATTGTTTATGGATACGCCTCCAGCCAAAGCCATCTTACATTCGCCTAGTAAAAGGCTATTGCAGGCTTCATGAATGGCCACCAAAGAAGAGGAACAAGCAGTTTGTAAAAAAACGGCTGGGCCTTTTAAATTGAAAAGATAAGAAACCCGGGAACTTAAAAACGTGATTTCGCGCAAATGGGAAGCAGTAAAATCATCCACAAAAGCACCATTTTTATTTTTTAGAATGGCATGTATGTTCCAAGTGGTATTTGGCGTACCAGAGGCAAAATGGCCAATCTTTTCTTTGTAGTTGGTCAAATTATAACCACTATCCTCAATGGCTTCCCAGCAACATTCCAAGTAGAGTCTCATCTGAGGGTCCATCACTTCTGCTTCATCTGGACGAAAGTCAAAAAATGCGGCATCGAAATATTGTTTATTTCTCAAATAGGCATTTGACTTTACATAATCTGGCCGATTCAGCACAGACTCTAACTCTCCTTCTTCTAGTATTTCTGATTCTGATAAATCAGTGATACTATCTTTTCCATTTAATAAATTTTCCCAAAATTGCTCAATATTATCCGCCTCCGGAAACTTGCCCGACAAACCAATAACCGCAATTTCTAAACCGGTGTACTTCGCCATTTTTACTGGTTGATCTGATTTAACAATCCAAGAGTCTCATTCATTTGATCGACTTCTTCTTCAAAATCTACTGTTGTTTCTTCTACATTTTTTATCAAATTTGCAATGGAAGAAATCACAGGAAACCCAAATATCTCTGCTACTGTTAGCGAGGAGTCAAACTCCTTGTTGATTTTATTGACCATATTTACAAGGAGTAAAGAATTCCCTCCAATGTCAAAGAAATTGCTATTAACTCCAATTACATTTGGATCGTGATTAAGCACTTTTGCCCAAATTTCTACGAGTTGTTTTTGTACTTCATTTACTGGCGAAATAAAATCATCTCCCGCTTTTAATTCCGGAGCAGGAAGCGCCTTTCTGTTGAGTTTTCCATTTCTGGTCAAAGGCATTTCCTCCAGCGCAACAAAATAATTGGGGATCATATACTCTGGCAGCTTTTGTAATAGATAAGTCTTCAAAGTGTTCTCTTCGATGACTTCTTCTGAGCGGTAATACGCTACTAATTCTTGCTCTCCTCTGTCTTCTCTTACCATGGTTACCGCTTCTTTTATAGCAGCGTACCCAGACAAATGCGCATCAATATCTCCCAGTTCAATTCTAAAACCACGAACCTTCACTTGATTGTCTATCCGCCCCAGATATTCGATATTTCCATCTGGCAGCCATCTGGCGAGGTCGCCTGTTTTGTATAAGCGATCGCCTTTCATAAAAGTATTAGCAATAAATTTTTCCGCAGTTAAAGCCTCCTTATTTAGATAACCTCTCGCCACTCCAACACCTCCAATATGCAATTCGCCTTGGACGCCTATTGGTAATAGTTGTTGTGTTTTACTCAAGATATACAAGCCAGTATTGTCTATTGGTTTTCCAATCGGTAGGTTGTTTGGAATTTCCTCAAAATCACATTCGTAATAGGAAACGTCAACGGTCGCTTCCGTTGGGCCATAAAGGTTAATCAGTCTGGTTTTACAGTGCTTATTTAGCGTTGCTCCAAATACGGCAACTTGATCTGACTTCAAAGCCTCCCCACTGGAAAAAACCTGATGCAAACTTTTCAGTCCATCATAATTATCGGTTTCTTCAAACTCCTTCAAAAACAGATTCAACATCGAGGGAACAAAGTGCATCGTCGTCACTTTTTCTCTTGCGATCACCTTGATCATCTCTTTTGGAGATTTCTCTTCACCTGGTTGAAGTAAGGTTACGGATGCTCCAACAATTGACCACCAAAACAACTCCCAAACAGATACATCAAATACAATTGGTGTCTTTTGTAATAACACATCTAATGCTCCAATCGGATATTCTTTTTGCATCCAGAGTATTCGATTTACTACCGAATGATGCTCAATCATTACCCCTTTGGGTGCTCCTGTTGAGCCAGAAGTATGGATCACATAAGCCAAGTTTTTGCTGTTTATTTTTTGGTTTAAATCAACGGCTTTGTGATTCTTGATCTGGTCTAATTCCTCTTCGAGATAAAGGCAAGTCAATTTAGCAGATCCAATTTTTTCTTTAAAAGCTATTCTACTGACCAAAGCTTGCAAACCAGCGCTCTCTAATATTGTTGCTATCCGTTCCTCTGGAAAATGAGGATCGAGGGGAACATAAGCCGCTCCTGCTTTCAATATACCAAAGATCATGGGGATCAATTCTATATCTCGCTCTAGCATCAAACCTACCTTGTCGCCTTCTTTTACGCCTTTATGGGCATGGAGATAGCCAGCTATTTTAGTGGACCAAACATCCAATTCTTTATAGGTCAGTACTTGTTCCCCAAATCGACAAGCCACATTATCTGGCGTTCTTCCTACTTGTTCGCAAAACAAATCTATGATGCTTTTGTCGGCAGGGTAAGGACATTCGGTTGTATTAAACTCCTGTAAAAGTTGATGTTCTTCTTTTTCTGACAAGATATTTATCGCAGCAATTTTAACATCTTCCGTCGCCACTACCGTAGCAACTATCTTTTGGAAATAGCCGATAAAACGTTGGATGGTTTCTGCTTTGAATATGGACGTAGCGTATTCAAAATTTAACATCAAGGTCCCTGATCTTTCCGTAGCGGTCAGCGTCAAGTCAAACTTGGAGACCTGATGTATCCGATTATTTGTTTGAAGTTTCAGCCCTGGCATTTCCAATTCTGAATTTTCAAAATTTTGGAAAGCAAACATAACATCAAATAAAGGATTGCGTCCAGTTTGTCGTTCCACTTGTAGCTCCTCAATCAATTCTTCATAAGGAAACAACTGATGATCAAGACATTGAAACCAGAGGTGCTTTATTTTTTCGATAAACCCAACAAAACTTAAATCTCCTTTAGGAGAAGTTCGGATTGATAAGGTGTTGACGAAAAGGCCAACAATGTTTTCCAAATCAGGATGTTGGCGGCCTGCCACTGGCGTTCCAATAACAATATCGTCTTGATCCGAAAGCTTACTCAACAAGACATTAAAAATACCTAGCAAAACAACAAAAAGAGTCGTTTCTTTCTTTTTGGCAATGGCTTTTAAGCCTTTGAATATTTCAGGATCTAATTCAAAGTATATGGATTGGCCTTCGTGATTTTGTATCAATGGTCTTGTAAAATCAGTAGGCAGCGTCAGGGTCTCTGGAATCTCAGAAAATAAATCCAACCAAAATCCTTTCTGTTGATCTTTTACTTTTTGATAAGCAGTCGATTGTTGCCAAACTGCAAAATCTTTATACTGTAAGCTTAAGTTGGGAAGAGATTCTTTTTTGTAGTAGGCGATAAAGTCGCTGATTAAGACCCCTTCCGAAAATCCATCATTGATGATATGATGTAGGTCAATGACTAAAGTATTTTCATTTTCATTCGTTGCAATTATTCCAACTCGTATAAGTGGCGCATGCGACAAATCATGAGGTCGAATAAAATTTTGAACAATCTCTTTTTCATTATGTACTCCGCTAAAGTATTCTACTTGAAAATCGACCGTTTCTGCAATCTGCTGTACCACGCCGTCTTCTAAAAAGAGAAAAGAGGTACGGAGACTTTCGTGACGTTGGATCAATTGTACCAAGGCTTTTTCCAGACTATTTTTATCCAGCTTACCGGTCAATTTAAAAATAAAAGGGAGATTATAAACCGTAGATTTTTTATCAAATTCATAGAGAAAGTACATCCGTTCCTGCATGGAACTCAAAGGGTAATATTCTCTTTTTTCTGCTTTAGGAATGGCTATCAATTTTCCAATTTCTTCTTTCTCTTCTTTTACATCGATCGTTTTCTTTAGATAAGCATTTAGCTGAGATACCGAAGGATGCTCAAATAATTCTTGGACCGAAAGATTAATGTTCAATTCTTTAGCCAGATATCCCGTCAGTTTCAATGCCCGCAGAGAATCGCCGCCCAAACGGAAGAAATCATCCGCAGCAGTGATACTGGGATTGCCAAAAAACTGACGCCACAATTCTAGTACCGCTGATTCTGGCTTACCTTCCAAAACTTTCAAGTCTATTTTCACCTCTTCTCCAACTTCTTCTTCAAGGGGAGCTTCTTTTGGCAATACCAAAGCCAATCGTTTGTTTAAGTCTGCAACGGATACCGCTATCTGCGCAAGCTCCGACATAGACAATACCGTTTTAAAAACCTCCTCCATTTCTTTTGGCGAAATGCCTTCTCCCCCGTTTGCATTAAGGTTCAATCCATCGAGGTTTAAAACCATCCAGTTTTTTGCTGCACCATTTTCTACTGTCGTTTTGATCGAATAATCCATATAGCTATTAGCCGCAGCATACGCTCCAAAACCGTATCCCCCAATAAGTGTTGAAAGAGAAGAAGTGTTAATGCAAAAATCCAGTTTTTGATTTTTCAATACTTCCTGCAAATTGCGTAAGCCCCAAACCTTTGAAGCCATTTGTCGTTCAACATCTTCTTTTTCCAAAAGTCTTAAAGGAATCATCAAACTATCCCCTACTACTCCTGCCGCATGAATCGCACCCTGAAGCGGACCAAAGGCGGCTGTTCCTTTCTCGATCACTTCTTTCAATTTTTCCTTATCGGAAATATCAGCAGTACAATAAAGTACTTTTCCACCTAATGACTTTAGTTCTTGTAAGCGTGCTATTTTATCTTTTTTAGCCGTGGCATTGTCCTTACTCGATTTTTTTCCCGTTCCATTATTTTCTGGCAATACGGTACGTCCTGTCAGTACCAAATTGGCCGAATAGTGATTTAGCAAATGCTTGGCAAGGCTAAAACCCAAATCACCTAAGCCACCAGTAATCAAATAGTTTCCTCCGGTTTTAATCAAAAGAGAAGCCCCATCTTTTGGTATGCGCTCGATTTTGATTGGATCAAAGATCCGCAACCATCTTTTTCTATTTCGAAGCGCTACCGTTTTACCTGCTTCTTTGTTTTTAATTTCTTTATAAAGTTGTTCGATAAACCAATCTTCTATTTTCTCTTCTAGAGACAAATCAATATGGCTGGTAAAAACCCCAGGATATTCTTGCTCGATGACCCGAAGCAATCCAGTGGGCAATGCTCTTAGGCTAGCGCTTTTTTTATTTGGAGAAATCTGGTGTAAATCATTCGTCAATAAAACCAGTTCTCGCAGAGAAGAATGATCAACGGTTCCGAGTGCTTTTAGACTGTCGATTAGGCTGTAGAAATAAAGCGCCCCTTGTTTTTCAAAATACTCCTTGTTCTCTACTTGCTCCTCCAAAATCCCCCAGGCATGAATTATACGGCCTGGTAAAAGACCATCCTTTGACAAACTCCTGAAGAGTTGGATATAATCTTCGGGAACCGAAGGGTTGATTCCATATCCCAAATTACTATTGCGAATAAATCCTTCCGCTCTGCTTACAAGGACAAGTTTTTCCCCTTTAGCCTCGAATTTAGCGATCAAAGATTCACTAAAACCTTCTTGGTCGACAAATAATAGGTTAACCATTTCGGTCTCTAAGGTTTCTGTCGAAAATAAAGGAGGAGCCATTTTCCAGTTAGGCATGTAATACCATTTTTTGGTATCTTTTAGCCTTACAAGATGCTCTTCTTCTCGGGCAATAATGTCCTTAATGGAATCTGTATGAATATCTGCGTAAGCTATTTTTCCGAAAGTATAAGTAGGTAAATTAACTTTGCGTCTTTGCTCTCCTTCATAAAAATTTGACCAGTTGGGTTCCATTCCATAAGTCCAGCATTCTCCCACGGCAGACAATAGATA
The DNA here is from genome assembly GCA_964419315.1 of uncultured Saprospiraceae bacterium. Classification (GTDB taxonomy): domain Bacteria; phylum Bacteroidota; class Bacteroidia; order Chitinophagales; family Saprospiraceae; genus CALLVY01. The sequence goes on from CAYQRA010000172.1 coordinate 7,279, forward strand.
GGGAAGATCTTCTACTGCGTTTTTAGGATGGCGAATGGTGCTGACTACTTGATGATTGGCCGTTTTTAATTGGTGACTTTGTACAAAAGAACTCAAAGTATTACCAGGACCGACTTCAATGAATATGGCTTTTTCATTTTCGAGTAAAGTCTCAATGCTATCGGAAAACTGTATCGTCTGTCGCAATTGCTGCGACCAATAAGTTGCTTGAGACAATTCGCTGTAAGACACCTCCTTACCTGTTAGATTAGAGAGCAATGAAATCTGAGGAGGATTGATTTGGACAGAACGAACTGCTCTTTGAAAATCTTCCAAGATTTCATCCATCATATAAGAATGAAAAGCATGGGAGGTATGGATAATCCGGTTTTGAAAACCTACTTCTTCCATTACTTTTTGGAAAGCGGCAATGGCGTCGCCAGTACCGGACACCACACATCTTTCTGAACTATTGACTGCCGCTAAGGAAATATCATTTCGGTCGCGACAATAAGGTAATAGTTCCTCTTGGCTAATCAAGATGCTCAGCATTTCGCCTTTGGCTACTTTTTGCATCAAGGCACCTCTTTTTAAGATTAATCGAAGGGCATCTTCTAAAGTAAAAACACCGCTGATGCAGGCCGCCACATATTCGCCCAAGCTATGTCCAAGTACCATTGAGGGCTGTAAGCCCCATTTCATCAAAAGGCGAGCCATCGCATATTCTACGATAAACAAGAGTGGTTGTGTATTTTCAGTTTGGTTGATCGCCGCAGTTTCGTTGGCTAGTTGATCCGTAAACAAGAGCGATTTTAAATCTTTTTGGGCAAGTCTTTCTACTATTTCAAAGCATTGATCTGCAATGGTTTGAAAATAAATATCGCCTTTATACAGACCAGCACACATATTGATGTATTGAGCCCCTTGTCCAGAAAACATAAAGACAACAAAAGGAATTTGTCCAGAGACGGTCGGTACTACTGGTCGAGCAATAGCATCCGCGGAGAGCTGTTTTATGGCATCCGCTTTATCTAAGCAAACGATGGTTTTTCGATAATCAAAATCAGCGCGACCAGTATGCAAAGTGTAGGCGATATCCGCCAATGCGGGAGTGTTTTCCTTTTGTAGGAAATTTGCCATTTTTTGTTGATTCCCTGCTAATGCCTCCAAGGTCTTCCCTGAAAAACTAAGCATTTGGAATGCCCTTGATTCAGAGCCCGCTACTACTTCTGGTGCCTCTTCTAGAATCACATGAGCATTGGTTCCACCAATACCAAAAGAACTTACTCCAGCTCTACGCGGAGATTGCTTCCATTCTTTTAGTTCTGCATTTACATAAAAAGGACTGTTAGCAAAGTCAATATTTGGGTTGGGTTTTTCAAAGTGGAGACTGGGAGCTAGTTGTTTGTTTTTCAAGCATAATACCGCTTTAATAAATCCAGCGATTCCTGCTGCGGCATCGAGGTGTCCTATATTAGTTTTCACAGAACCGATGGCACAAAATTGTTTTTTGCTACTATCGAAAGCTTTGGTTAGTCCAGCAATTTCGATGGGGTCGCCGAGCGTAGTTCCTGTACCATGTGTTTCTACATAAGAGATGCTCTCTGCTTCCACCTCGGCGTTTTCTAATGCTTTATCAATCACTCTGGATTGCCCTTCAATACTTGGTGCGGTGAAACCCACCTTTTGATTGCCATCATTATTCGTAGCGGTTCCTTTTATCACGGCATGGATTTCATCCCCATCGCGCAAAGCATCTTCTAGTTTTTTCAAAACCACTATTCCTACTCCATTACCGCTGACCGTTCCTTTTGCTTCTTGATCAAAAGCACGACAATGGCCGTCGGGAGATAGGATCATGTCTTTGTGGTAGAGATAGCCATCATCATCGTGCCAGGTGACAGAAATACCACCAGCTAAGGCCATTTCACATTTACCTGCCAAGAGGTCATTGCAGGCGGCATCCACTGCGACCAGAGAAGTGGAACAGGCCGTCGAAATATTTATTCCGGGGCCTTTCAGATTTAATTTATAAGCCACACGAGTCACCATAAAATCTTTGTCGGCATAGGTAAGCGCATCCCATTTATCTGCCCAACCGTCATTTTCTCTATTTACTTTTGTTTCGAAAGTCAGGTTTGGTGTAGCTCCAGCATATAGGCCAATGGCTCCATCGTAAGTATAAGGATTACACCCTGAACTTTCTAAGGCTTCCCATGCACACTCGTGAAAAATACGCACTTGTGGATCCATGGCATTCACTTCATCAGGGATATAATTGAAAAAAGAAGCATCGAAGAAATTTCTTCCTTCTAAAAAGCCTTTCGCTCTTACCAATCCATCTTCTTCAGGTTTGGTATCAATGGATATTCCTTCTTTTCCCGATTTTAAATTTTCCCAAAACTCCTCTATATTAGCTGCTCCGGGAAAACGGCAGGACAAACCGACCACGGCTATTTCCGTACTAGTGCTTTTCGTATTTTTTGCACGAGAGCGTTTAATTTTTGGTTTTTTCTCGGTAAGCTTTGGTTGAATAAAATTAGCTTGGCTTAATATCGTAGGATAATTAAACAGCTGAGTAAGCGTGATTTCTTTTTCAAAGGCTTTTTTAATTTTGGTACTTAAGAGCATCAATTTTAGAGAGTCGCCTCCCACATCAAAGAAATTGCTGTTGATCCCAATATTTTTATTCCCTAAAACTTCCGACCAAATCTGTAGCAGTTTCACTTCTACTTCTCGAGAAGCTTTTACCTGATCTACTTGAAGTATCTCCACAGGTTCTGGCAATAATTTCCGATCTATTTTTCCATTGGAAGCGATGGGCAATTTATCCAGAGGAACAAAATAATTAGGGATCATGTACGGAGGAAGCTTTTCGACCAGCCGTATTTTCAATTCCTCTTTTTCCAATTGAATAGGTGACACGTAATAAGCCACCAGATGCTTGGTATTATTGATCTCCTTAATGAGCACCAGACATTCTCTTATTTCTTCTAGGCGAAGCAGTTCTCCTTCGATCTCTCCCAATTCAATTCTAAAGCCTCGCAATTTAATCTGGTTGTCTTCCCTTCCGATAAATTCAATATTCCCGTCTGCTTCCCATTTGGCATAATCCCCTGTTCGGTACATTTTTGTTCCTGCTATAAAGGGATTGTCTACAAATTTTTCTGCTGTCAATTTTTCATTTTCGATATAACCATCCGTGACTCCTGCTCCGGAAATACATATCTCCCCTTTCAATCCAATCGGCTGCACTTCTTGGTGACGACCGAGAATATAAATATGGGTATTACCAATTGGTTTTCCGATCAG
>CAYQRA010000173.1:0-10559 GCA_964419315.1 uncultured Saprospiraceae bacterium
GGCCGGTGCTGCTAATGCACGTCCAGTACATCATCACTGCCTAGGCTATTTTGTTACATGGGCATTCTACAACACTTCTAGGGGTATTTGGAGTGTGATGGAATGCCTACCAATATCACCCCAAGAGCAATAGACAATTGTGATACGATGGTCAATATTGTACTAATGCAAAGTGACGCGCCAGGGTGTATTGGAAACGCCACGATTACACGTACTTGGCGAGCGACAGACAATTGTGGAAATACTGCGGAAGTGGTTCAGCAAATTACCTTTATGGATTCTACTCCTCCAATGCTAGTAGGGGTGCCTGCTGATACAACGGTAGAATGCGATGCAGTACCCGCCGCAGCAATCGTTGAGGCAATGGATGCATGTGATCCAATGGTAGATGTAGATTTTAGTGAGTTAAGAACTGATGGAGTTTGTTTAGATACTTATACTCTTACGCGTACTTGGAGTGCGACAGATGATTGTGGAAATATAAGCGATAGTGTGCAAGTCATCACAGTAGTCGATACGACGATCCCTGTTTTTGATAATGACCCTGTTGATGTAACTTTATCTTGTACCGATGCTACCGATCCTTCTGCTGGTGGATTATTAACTCCTCCAACTGCTACAGATAATTGCGACCTAATGGTAGCGGTTAGTTTTATGGATCAAACGTCTCCCGGAGGATGTGCCAATGAAAGTGGCATTACGCGTACGTGGACCGCTACCGATAATTGTGGCAATACTGCTACAAGAGTTCAAGTCATTACGATACTAGATGAAGAAGTACCGGTCTTGTCTGGCGTACCTGCGGACATCACTGTGCTTTGTGATGCTATCCCAATGGCGCCCACCAATATTACGGCGACGGATAATTGTGATCTGATGGTAACTCCTGTTTTAGAAGAAAGTACAGGAATGGTGATTTGTACGGATAACTTTACCTTGATTCGTCGTTGGATCGCAACGGATGATTGTGGCAATGTCGCAATAGATACTCAACTGATTATGGTCATTGATACCATCGTACCGGTATTGACGGGGATTCCTAAAGATTCGACGGTACAGTGTAATGAAGTTCCTGAACCCCCACTAATTAATACCGTCATCACTGCGGTTGATAATTGCGATAATGAGGTAACGATTACTTTTTCTCAAGATACCACTGATGTCATTTGTACCGATGAATATACCTTGGTTCGGAAATGGACAGCGGTTGATAATTGTGGAAATACCACCGTGGATTCTCAACTGCTAATGTTGATTGATACCGTAGCTCCTTCCTTATTAAATATTCCAGCAGACCTAACGGTAGAATGCGACCGTTTGCAAGATACGACCAATACATTTTTGGTTTCGGCAACGGATAATTGTGATACCGATGTCGATCTTGTCTATACTGAAAATGAAGATGGGGTTTGTCCAAATACCTATATCATTATTCGTAGATGGACCGCGACGGATAATTGTGGGAATGTCAATACCAAGCGACAATTGATTAATGTAATTGATACGGTTCCTCCGATGCTCACTTGCCCAGATGATATTACCATCACTTTGCGACCCAATGACAATCCAAGTATTTTTGTACACAAATGTGATACCTTTTTGGAGTTGATTCCCATGGCGACCGATAACTGTGCAGATGTAACTACGATTATCAATGATTCGCCATTTGCCCCGGATTCTTTAGGAGATGCCTCAGGGTCTTATCCAATTGGAATGCATGTCGTCAATTTTACGGCGATAGATCGCTGTGGCAATAGTTCGACCTGCTCCACCACGGTAACCGTTATTGATAATTCCAAGCCTACCTTTACTTGTAGTGATTTTGAAATAAATCTCGACCCCGTTACTTTGGATGTTAATTTGACAACAGGACAATTTTTATCTTTCTATGCAGATTGTTCTTTTGATACTTCCTTTTTTATCTTTCCTATCCAAGGGGCCGATCTAACCCTGGATTGTGCCTTTAAAGACGAACCTTTTAATGTAGGAATCACGGTGATAGATACCAGTGGGAATGCATCTTCTTGTATTTTGCCTTCCTTGACTATTGCGAACCCAGAAGTTTGTCCCGTTCCTCCAGCGTTCAGTTATATTGTTGGAAATATAAATCATGAAGATGGTGATCCTTTGGAAGATATGATGGTTTATTTGGAAGGGGGAATGACTTTGGAAGCGCCTACTTTCTCTACGGGACGTTATGCCTTTGCGGACTTACCTACGAATAGGAATTACTCCGTAAAGCCCCTCCATGATACGGATTATCGAAAAGGAATTTCTACTTTGGACATGGTTCTCATCAGTCGTCATTTGATCGGTCTACAAGAATTAGATTCTCCATACAAATTAATCGCAGCGGATGTAGATGGATCAAATTCGATTAGTACTTTTGATTTGATTGAAATTCAAAAATTAATCTTATACCTCCAAGATGAATTTCCGAATAATACTTCTTGGCGTTTTGTAGATGCGAATTATGAGTTTACAAATCCTGCGAATCCTTTTAGTTCTTCTTTTCCAGAAGTTTGCCACATCAATGGTTTGACTTATGGTCAAGCAGGAATAGATTTTATAGGAGTGAAAATTGGAGATGTAAATGGCTCCGCAATGGCTGGTTTGGTGCAAGGAGGATCGGATAGAGAAGATGCTGGGGTTTTGGAATTTACCACGGAAGATCAATATTTAAACCCAGGAGAAGAAATCCAAATTGATTTCCGAGCTAAAGACTTTAAAGATATATTGGGCTTCCAGTTTACCCTAGATTTTAATCCGGTACAATTGCTTTTCAAAGAAGCAACACCAGGCGTTCTTGCTGCACCAGTATTGGGAGAGAATTTTCTACGAGATGGTTTGTTACTTTGTAATTGGTACGATCGTACCGCTCAAGATTTTGAACCAGAAACGGTATTGTTTAGCTTGAAGTTTATTGCCACAGCAAGCACCAAGTTGAGCGAGGTGCTAAAGATGAATTCTAAGATGACCAATGCAGAAGCTTACACCGGTAAGTTGGAAGTGAAGGAACCCTTTATGACCTTTAGGGAAACGATTAGAGAAGAAATTATTCCTACCACATTCGAGCTGTTTCCAAATCGCCCGAATCCGTTCAAAGAAGAAACCATCATTGCTTTCCAATTGCCCAAAGCGAGCAAAACCATCTTGACGATTAGCGATGTTTCTGGAAAGGTACTAAAACGCGAGAAAAGAAACTACGAAGCGGGTTACCACGAAGTGGCTATTCAAGCCAGTGAATTGGCAGACGCCAATGGCATCTTGTATTACCAGTTGGTAACTTCCGAAGGAAGTGCCACGCGTAAGATGGTATTAGTAAAAAGATAAGTTTAGGGACTTAGAAAATAATAATCTATGAACCTTATTTATTTCTAACTCCCTTAATGAAATCCTTCTCTAATAAATTCCGTGGTTGACTCACACACGGAATCTATTAGAGCATCATAAACAAGTGTGTACCAGAACACAACACTTGATGAATCTGAGAAATAAAAGTTCTGACAATCGATTTTAAAGAAGCAATCGGAATCGGTTCTTTCGAGTTCCCATTCCCTATTAGTAAACCCTTTCAAGAACGGTCTTGGAAGGGTTTTTTGACCAATAAACGGTAAACAGGTATCTAGAACCGTTTTAGACTTACTTTCAGAAGGACTCTTTTTTGTACATTTGTTGATCCAAAATTACAGAAAGAATATCCATGAAGAAACTGATGAGCCTTTGTCTCCTGATCGGAGGAGTAATGACTAGCCTTTTTTCCCAAAAAGAGCCTTTAGATTATTTTCTACCGGCGACTACCTATGATACGTCTATTCCAAGTCCCGAATCTTATTTGGGCTATCAGGTAGGAGAATGGCATGTTAGTCACGATCAATTGGTGGGATATCTAAAAATGCTTGCCGCAAGTTCGCCACGAGTACAACTAGAAGAATATGCACGGAGTCATGAAAATCGTCCTTTATTCATTTTAAAAATCACCTCCGAAAAAAACCAAAGTAGGCTCGAAGAAATTCGCGAACAGCACCTAGCGCATTGCGATCCCAAGGCTTCGCCGCAGGTATCCATGGATCAATTGCCCGCCATCGTCTATCAAGGTTATAGTATTCATGGTAATGAATCTAGTGGTGCTAATGCTTCTTTGTTAGTGGCTTATCATTTGGCCGCAGGACAAGGCGCAGCGATAGAAAAATTATTGAATGAGGTCGTAGTTTTACTAGATCCTTGTTTTAATCCAGATGGTTTACATCGTTTTTCTACTTGGGTCAATATGCATAAAAGTAAAAACTTAGTCAGTGATCCAAGTAGCCGAGAATTTAGAGAAACTTGGCCAGGGGGGCGAACCAATCACTATTGGTTTGATCTCAATCGAGATTGGCTTTTACTGACGCATCCAGAATCACAAGGGCGCATCCGCGTCTTTCATCAATGGAAACCCAATATCCTCACCGATCACCACGAGATGGGCTCCAACTCAACCTACTTTTTTCAACCAGGAGTGGCGAGTCGAACCAATCCGCTTACCCCCGCAAGGAATCAGGAACTCACCAAAGAAATTGGAACCTTCCACGCTAAGGCATTGGATGAAATCGGTTCCCTTTATTACAGCGAAGAAAGCTTTGATGATTTTTATTATGGCAAGGGCTCGACCTATCCAGATGTAAATGCTTGTATTGGAATTTTATTTGAACAGGCAAGTTCCCGTGGCCACCTCAAGGAAACTGCCAATGGTTTATTGAGTTTTCCTTTTACCATTCGCAATCAAGTGCGCACTTCTTTATCGACCTTGGAATCAGCGCAAACCTTACGGGAAGATTTATTAAAGTACCAAGAAACCTTTTATCGCTCCGCTCTCAAAGAAGCCAAAGCAGATTTAGAGAAAGGATTTATTTTTTCTAGTCAAGATCAAAATAAATTAGCTCGCTTTATTCATTTATTGCAACAACATCAAATAGAAGTTTTTCCGGCAGGAAAAAACAGCACTACTGCTGGGCAAGATTTTTCTAAAGAGAATTCTTTTATAGTCCCTTGCGATCAAGCACAATATCGACTGGTAAAATCCATTTTTAATACACAAGAGAAATTTACAGATTCTATCTTTTACGATGTCTCTACTTGGACGTTACCTTTGGCTTTTGACCTCCAATACCAAGCACTCAATGCCAAAGATTTGGTAAATGCTATGGCTAAAGAATCTTTAACAAGTGCTCCTGTCCCTACCGGAAAAGTTTTGGAAAAAGAGCCTGGAGTCGCTTATGGTTATTTGTTGCCTTGGGAAGATTATTTTGCACCGAAAGCTTTGTACCAAATTTATAAGCAAGGCCTGCGGGCTAAATTGGCGACCAAAGCTTTTGCTATGAATCTGGGAAATGAAAGTCACTCTTTTAAAGCAGGAACAATTTTTATTCCCGTACAAAATCAAAACAAAACAGCTTCGGAAATGGCAGCCTTAATGGCCGCTGTTGCAAAAGATTGTGGGGTTTCCATTCACAAGGTTAGGAGTGGACAGACCAGTGAAGGAATTGACTTGGGGAGTCCTTCTTTTTCGAATCTAAAAAAACCAGAAGTTTTGTTGATCGTAGGAGATGGCGTGTCTGCCTATGATGCGGGAGAAGTCTGGCACCTTTTGGATACCCGTTACGATATACCGCTTAGTATGGTTGAAGGACAAAGAATTAGTCGCTTGGATTTGGAACGTTATAACTGCATTGTCCTAGCAGATGGTTCTTATGGACGAATCAGTAAAGGGGGAGTCGATGATCTCAAAGAATGGGTGCGCGCAGGGGGAACCTTAGTGGTTTTAGAAAGAGCGGTGGAATGGGCGATCCTCAATGATTTGTCTTATGCGAAATTGAAAAAGGCACCGAAGGAAAGGAATAATAAAGAAAGACGACCGTATGATCGCATTAGAGATGACCGAGGAACAGATGTCATTGGTGGTGCGATTTTTCAAACCGAATTGGACTTGAGTCATCCGCTTTGTTTTGGTTTTGAAGATGATTATTTACCGGTTTTTAGACAAGGAACTCTTTTTATGGATTTACCCAAAAATCCATATGCTTCTCCTTTGATCTACGCAGACCGAGCTTATTTGAGTGGCTATGTGTCGGATAAAAACTTGGGACGTTTTAAAGATGCAGCGGCAGTAGTCGTCAGTCGAGTGGGGCAGGGGCGAAGTATTTGTATCACTGATAATCCTAACTTTCGCGGCTTTTGGTATGGCACCAATAAGCTCTTTGCGAATGCTTTATTCTTTGGCGGAGTGATTAGTGGAAGGTCGGGAGAAGGAGCGGGAGAGGAAGAGGAGGAAGACGAAGAAGAGGGGCATGGACATGGACATGAGCACTAAGTTTCGAGAAGTGTTACTTTTTTTTTCTTTTTCATTATGATGTTGTAGCTCCTTGAGAGCTATTTATTAAGTTGTTTTAAAACAACTTCTATTTCTATCCTCAATTTTGTGAAATTAAATTAGAATAAATGAAGACGCTTCACTTATTGCTGCTCCTCCTATGTAGTTTTTCTCTTTTGACTGCCCAGAATAAATCCTTCACTAAGGAAAAGAAGATCGCTTGGCTTGGAGAAACAACTTTGGAATATGTTTTAGAAGAAAAAAAGGAAGCTTCTTTTAGTCGGTCTGTAGATCGTTTGGGCTTGGAGCCGACCTTTAGTTATGTTTATAGTTTAAAGGTGAATCCGATTGCTGCTTGCGGCCGATCCATCAATCAGTATTTTACACAAACCTTAATTGACTTGCTGGTTGATGGGAAAATTATAGCCTACTCGCTGGAGAAAAGTAACAAGCTAACAAAAGAAGAAGTCAAGGATAAAATGTCTCGAATAGATACCGTTTTTACTTTTGATCCGGTCAGCTTTGAAGAAACGGTGAGTGTGATTAGGAATGAAAATTACGACGGCGTACAATCTTTTAAAGTCAAACAACATTGGTCTATCCCTAAAAACGGAGATCACTTATCCGTAAAAGTAGTAGGCCTTATTCCCATGTATACTTCGAATAAAGGGGAACCTGCTCAAGAATTATTTTATATTCCTATGGAAGGTGCCGCAATAGCGCATTTTGATTTTGATGAAGCAGCATTTGTGTGGATTAAAAATAGCGTTGACTATTTGCCACTGAGCAGTTTTAAAACTTTGAAAGGAGATATTGGTGCTTTGGAAGATTTGATTTGGAATAAACCAGAGCTAGGGAAAACCACCCTCTATGATCGGTCTTCTGATTTCTTTTGTCCCAAAGTTTTGGCAGATGATTATTTTAAAAATGCCTTAGCTGAAAAAGTAGATACGGTTATTGTTTTTCCGCTAGGGGGTTATGAAGAAGAAATACGTATTGTGAAAATGCCTGCTTTGAATTATCAAAAGGTAGTAGGATTGCGGACGGATCAAATGTGGGTTTATGATACCGAAGCCCAATGCTTAAAAGCTTACCTTAAAGGAGTAGGCCCCTTTATAGAATGGGGAGTATTGACTACTACAACATATCGTTCTTTGTATTCTTTGAAGTTTGACTAAAACGAAAAGGCATCTCCCAATAAAAAACGGGTCACAACATTTGTTGCGACCCGTTTTTTTTAACAAACATCGATTTTAGCTAAGCAATAATTCTTTAGCTTTAGCCAAGGCACTATCCAGTCCGCTCGGATCGCTTCCACCCGCCGTAGCGAAAAAAGCTTGCCCGCCACCGCCACCTTTGATCTCTTTGGCCAATTCTCGCACCATGTTTCCAGCATGCAATTTATCATTGCTCTTGGTTAGGTTTTCGCTGATGGCAACCATCAGTTGCGGCTTGCCATTGACTTCTGCACCAAAAACGATGAGCGCATCACCGATTTCTTTTTCGAGTTGATAAGCCAAGGTCTTGATCGCTTTGCTATCATTGAGTGGCAAGCGACTGACGATAAAATTGACACCATCCACTTGCTTGGCACTGGCCTTGAGTTCTTCTTTCAATCCCCCCGCCTGAGCAGCTTGAAGTTTGTCTAGTTCTTTTTTCAAAGACTTGTTTTCCTCCATCAGGTTCGTGATGTTTTTCACGGTGTGATTGGGGTTTTTAAACAAACCTCGAATCGCATTCAACTCCGCCAATTCTTTCTCAAAATATTCTTCTGCTTTATCGGCGGTAAAAGCTTCTACCCGACGAACACCTGCTGCAACACCACTTTCACTCGTGATTTTTAGAACACCAATTTCACCAGTAGCATTGACATGACAACCTCCACAAAGCTCACGCGAGTACTCCGAATCAAAAGTGATCATGCGTACACTGTCGCCATATTTTTCGCCAAACAACATCATGGCTCCTGCCTCTTTTGCTTCTGCTATCGGCAGATTGCGGGCTTCTTCCAAATGGATGTTTTCGCGGATTTTAGTATTGACCATCTTTTCGATTTTTACTAAATCTTCCGCACTGATTTTTTCGAAATGAGAAAAATCAAACCGTAGGTATTTCTCATTAACCAAAGAACCTTTCTGTTGCACATGGTCTCCCAATACTTGACGCAGAGCGGCATGTAAAAGGTGGGTCGCCGAGTGATTGTTTTCGGTCAACCTTCGTTTGCGACTGTTGACTTCTCCGCGTACCGGCAGTTCGATTTGTTTCGGTAGATGTTTTACAAAATGAATGATCAAATCATTTTCCCTTTGGGTATTGATCACTGGAATTTTTTCTTCCCCAAAAAATAACAAACCCGTATCACCGACTTGGCCACCACCTTCTGCGTAGAAAGGCGTTTTGTTTAATACAATTTGGTACTCCTCTTTTTTCTTTACGATCACTGTACGGTGCTTAATGACCTTAGCATCCTCTACCGTCAATTCATCATAGCCAATAAAGTCGACCTTAGGTTCTTCAAGCAAAACGATCCAGTCTCCTACTTCTTTTTTAGCATCTGCTCGCGACCGTTCTTTTTGTTCAGTCAGAGCAGCGTTAAAAGCTTCCTCATCTACGGTCCAGTTTTTTTCTGAAGCCATCAAGCGAGTCAAGTCAATCGGAAAACCAAAGGTGTCGAGTAATTCGAAAGCATCTTGTCCATTGACGACTCCTTCTTTGACGGCTAGGTTATCAAATCTACGTAGACCAACTTCTAGCGTTTTTAGAAATGCTTTTTCTTCTGCTTGTACGATCTTACTGACTTGCCCTTCTTGCGCTTTTAGTTCTGGAAAAACATTTTCGAAACGATCCGCCAATAGTGGAACGAGCTTATAAAGAATAGGCTCTTTGATGTTTAGAAAAGAATAATAATAACGAACGGCTCTACGTAGGATTCTACGAATGACATAACCAGCGCCACCGCTATCGGGCAATTGACCATCAGCAATGGTAAAACTGACAGCACGAATATGATCGACAACAACTCGCATGGCAATGTCTGATTTTGCCTCGCGATCATAATTGAAGGTGTATTTGATGCCAGATGCCTCTTCTAAGAATTTTATAAAAGGCGTAAAGACATCGGTGTCGTAATTTGATTTTTTATTTTGGATAGCCATGCAAAGTCGTTCAAAGCCCATTCCGGTATCCACGTGTTTGGAAGGAAGTGCTTCGAGTATGCCATTTGCTTTTCTATTGTATTGGATAAATACGAGATTCCAAATTTCAATGACTTCTGGGTGATCTGCATTGACTAGTGATTTGCCGTCTACCTTTTGGCGTTCTGCTTCATCTCGGAGGTCGATATGGATCTCTGAGCAAGGCCCGCAGGGGCCCGTTTCGCCCATTTCCCAGAAATTATCTTTCCGATCAAAATAGAGGATGCGATCTTCTGCAATCCATTCTTTCCAGATTTCCACCGCTTCCATGTCGGGCTCTAGCTTATCCTTTTTATCGCCTTCAAAAACGGAGACATAAATCCGACTAGGGTCAAGTTTGTATTCTTTGGTCAAAAGTTCCCATGCCCAACTAATCGCTTCTTTTTTAAAATAATCTCCAAAAGACCAGTTGCCCAGCATTTCGAACATGGTATGGTGATAACTATCGATCCCTACCTCTTCCAAATCATTGTGTTTGCCAGATACTCGAAGGCACTTTTGGGTGTCTGCTGCACGGGGTCGATCGGGTACTCGATTGCCAAGGAAAAAGTCCTTAAATTGATTCATTCCGGCATTGGTAAACATCAACGTTGGATCGTCTTTGTTGACAATTGGTGCAGAAGGAACAATCTTATGCTTTTTTGATTCAAAAAAATCAAGAAATTTTTGTCGAATTTCGTTTGCTTTCATTTCTCAGTAGATTATCAATCACTTTTTAATAATTATTTACTATTAATACCCATTTTCCTAGCAAAATGGTTCATTTTGGTCTAAAAATTGCTTGTCTAAGTACTAACTTATCCAAAAAAAAGAACACAATACAAAATTAAAAATTGCTTTTTATCCTGTCACAAAAACAAGTAATCACCAAAATGTTAACATTCGTATTAGTTTTGCTTATAATACTTTAATCTTTTTGCTTAAAGTATTAATACTTAATATAATATGAATTAGCTTTTATCTAAAAAAAGAGTTAATTCTTTTGAATATTAGATAATTGACATTTAACTTTGCGC
>CAYQRA010000174.1:0-10523 GCA_964419315.1 uncultured Saprospiraceae bacterium
TCAGTGGTGAAGTGGTTCATGCAAGTGCGGCCAATCGCTCAGAGCGATCAAGACAATCTTATATCCTTCATTTGGTAGATGGCGATTGTGAATGGTCGGCCCAAAATTGGTTGCAACGTCCTGCTAGTGATCCTTTCCGGGATATGAAAATGGTCGTTTCCCAACATTAATCCAAAAAATAAGCTACTTAGCACATCCTTTTCGAATATTCTGTCGTTTCTAATTTAAGAATACCTCCCGGCTAAAAACCTTGTATCTCATTGTGGTGTCAAGAATGTTTGAGTTGAAAATATCGAGATGACTATACGAACTTCAAGTTGCTTATTGTTTCTTTTATTATTGCTTTCTTGTAATTCTATTACAGAACGGATGGAGGGCTATGAGGTACATGGAATCGACATTTCTCATTATCAATCTCATATTGAGTGGGATGCCATTGTTGGACAAGGGGTGTCTTTTGCTTTTGCGAAAGCGACCGAGGGGAATAGTTTACAGGATAAGCACTACTGTACCAATTGGAAAGCAATGGAAAGAGTAGGACTAAAGAAAGGGGCATATCATTTTTTTAGACCCAAAGTTTCCGCTAGGTTGCAGTTTGAAAATTTTATGGAACAGGTGGAACTCAAGGCAGGTGATTTGCCACCAGTATTGGATGTAGAATTGACAGATGGTGCGAGTAAAATGGAAATCATTGAAGGGGTAAAGGAATGGCTTTTATTAGCCGAAATACGCTATAAAATTCGTCCGATTCTCTATTCTAATTATAATTTTTATATAGAATACCTCGCCAAGGAGTTTTCTGAATACCCTGTTTGGATTGCCAGATATAGTCGCCGAAAACCTAATTTGCCAAAAGGAAAGGATTGGAAGTTTTGGCAGTATGGGAATAAAGGCCAACTCGATGGAATAGAAGGCGATGTAGACTTAAATGTTTTTAATGGAACTCCAAAAGACCTAGAAGCATGGGGTATCCCTGCCGAACAAATCCTCTCTTATAAATTCAACCAATAATTTAATTTTAAAACCAAGGCGTTATTTCTTCTAGATAAATCTTCTGAAAAATAATTGCTGGTGTACACGACGAATAAATCGGAGAGTGGATGAAAGCGCCAATTGAAACGACTGTTGACGTTGATGTTTTGGGTTTGGGTATTGTATTGTAAAAAGGTGGTGAAGAAAAGATTTCGACTAAAGGAAAGTTCCAATTGGGAACCAAGTAAAGTAAAATAAGCGTCTCCATAAGTCGAAGGAAAATCTCTCAATTCCTGATAAGAAAAATGGAGCCCCAAGACCAAATGCTGATGATAACGATAATTGGCTGCGCCATTCAAACTAAGTTTCCTTCCCATAAATTCTCCAGAATAAGCTACTCTGACTTTCCCGTAAAGGGCCTGTCTTTTTCCCGTGTCAAACTCCAAGGAAAATTTTTGGTTGGGATAAATACCTTCCTGAAAAGCTCGGTCGAGCCCATCTAAGGTAAATGGAAAGAAAAGGATTTGGGAGTAATCAGAAAAATTTAAAGTCAATCTATTTTGGTTGACAAATGCTAGGTGGAGATTCCAATCGAATTGATGCTCTTGATAATTGAAGTTCTGATCGGTATATAATTTCATCCGCAACTCGGTACCAACAAAATCTAGATCTGGATTATTCTTAAGGAAGAATCGATAATACCCATTGCTGCGACTCTCGATATAGCTAATGCGAATACTGGTATCTTTAACTTCGTTATCATGGTAGAGTCTGGGGACATAACCCATGTCTGGAGTATAATTTTTTCCAACACCATCCAAACCAAGAAAAAAACTAAACTCCTTGGTGCGATAACGCGCTTTCGCGCTATATGCAAAAGCATCTTTCGGGTGGCCAGGAGAAAGGCTATAATGGATAAAAGACTTTCCGGTAATCTTACTATCCTTTGACCGATAATCAAATTCAAAGCCTGCTATTTTGCTATAGTCATCAGCATCAAAATGTAGGCCATCTACGGCTTGGCGATTGGTGAGAAAGCCTGTTAGACTAGATCCGGAGAAGATGCTTTTTTGTAGGGTAGCTACAAGATAGTTCTGTGCGCTAATGCCTGCTTCCTTTTTGGCCTTGGATTGCATATTCATTAATCCAACTTTCCAATCCTTTCCAATTTTTCCACTCAAGCGACCGCCATAAAGAATAGGGACCGGTTCATTATTTAAGGAACCAATTCGCCGCGAAAAGAATGGGTGAACCCGACTATTGCCCAAGTTGTTGAACAAGTCGCTATTTTCTAGAAAAAATAAACGCTTTTCAGGAAAGAATAACTCAAAGCGATTGAGGTCAATGATCTGTTGGTCGACATCAACTTGTGAAAAATCAGGATTGATAGTAAGGTCGAGATTGAGGGAAGAACTAATGCCCACTTTCATGTCCAAGCCACTCAAAGGATTTGTAGTGCGATCCGAATTTTCTTCCTTTTCAGTTTTAGTAGCTAGGTAAGGGATGAGTGCAATATTGTGTTGAAACGCTGGCGGTGCAGCTTTCCAATGGAGCTGACCCATCAAAGAGAGTGTCGATAGAGGAAAGCCGCGAGGAATAGGCGCCCAAGTGGATAATTCATTTTGCCGAACGGCACTCCGCGAAAAATTGACCTTCCATGATTTTTGAGCTTGATTGAAACGCAATGTTTTGAAAGGGATCGCCATTTCTACTACCCAGCCATCGGCTTGCTTGCTAACTTCTGCAAACCACTGACCATCCCAAGTGAGATCTATTCCTTTGATCCCTCCATTGGGAATGATTCCATCTCTTTGGACACCAAAAGGATTGACGCCAAAAACCAAACCGCTATTGGCATCGGAAAAAGCATCGAGGTAAATTTCGAAAGCATCATTTTCTGTCAACTCAAAATCTCGTTTGAGAGACTGTACCACAAAACCTTGTTCGCTGTTTTGTTTGCAATAAGCAGCGATGTAAAGGAAGCGTTGATCGAAAAGCATTTTTACTTCCGTTTGCTGATCGGCAATGGCTCCGTTGTTTGGAAAGTGTTGTTGGAAATTACTGGTGGCAGGTACTTCTTGCCAGACCGCTTCGTCTAGTATACCATCAATCAATAAGGGTTCTTGAATAAAAGATATATTCATTTGAGGCCCCTGAGCAAAAAGAAACATTTTGCTTAAGAACAGGATTAAAAACCCTGGAAACCTTTTATGAAATATTTTAGTCAAATGGTCTAGTTTTTACTAAAAAGTCGCCCCCAACCCAATCGCACAATCACCAAGAGGCCAACAAACAAGAGAATGAAATATTGAAAAGGAATAAAAGTGATGGCATAAATCCGCGTTTTTTCTATGACCCAGAGAATGGCAAAAACGGATAGGATCATCATGATCAGACCGGATAGTTTTCCAAAGCCCGGAATACGATCCAAGGCTACATTTTTTTGAATCAATAAAAGCGTGACGACCATCGAAAGGATAGGAAGTATTTGCGTGTAAACATCTGTTTGCAGGATACTCCTTCTCTCAAAAATAAATAAGTAAACGTTTAGGGTTATTGCAAAAATGCCTGGAATAGCGATTAGATAGATCAATGTGGAATACAAAATACTCCAGGGAGCAATATGGCCTTCTCCTTTTCCCAAAATTCCTGCAATAAAAGCAGTGATAGGGATCAGACCAAAATAAGCCAATATAATGGATGGATTCTCTGACAACAGATTAAAAAACTCTTGGAGGGTCATAAGTAGTTGTTTGAATTTTTCGGCTTTTTAATAAATTCCGAGGTCGGTAGAAAAAGAAGATCTCTCAGTAAATAGCTAGGAAAGGGATACCTCTTTTGACTGATGCGGACACGGAAAATCAAAAAGCCAATTTTTTAGTAATGTAATTTGGAAATGTTGAATGAAAACTTGTTTTATAAAGTATTGAAAATAGACCTTTTATATGCCCATTTTTATACAAAAATAGCGCCAAGCAGGAATTAAGTATTGTTTTTTATGGTAGGTGTTTTGGCTTAAGGAAAACTTGGAATTGCCTCAATAATAAATACTTGTTTTTTAGGGGAGAATGGCATTTGTAAAATAAGACTTAATTTAGACTAGAGTACTCCTTTTGGTGCGGGAAAAAGTGAAAAATCAGGAAGCGGAAGCTTATTTGGTGATTTTTGATCAAAAAAAAACAGGATGCCTTTTGACGGAACATCCTGTTTTTTTGTGGCCAATTGGACTTTTATAGATCCATCAAGAGTTTTACAGGATCTTCCAATAATTTTTTGACCTTTACTAGAAAGGTAACCGAAGTACTGCCATCAATAACTCGGTGATCGTAGGACAATGCGAGATACATCATTGGTCGGATTTCTACCTGTCCATTGACGGCCATCGGCCTTTGCTGAATGGTATGCATCCCCAAAATCGCCGATTGTGGCTCATTGAGAATCGGAGTACTCATCATAGAACCAAAAACACCACCATTGGTGATGGTAAAGGTACCTCCACTCATCTCATCAAGGGTAAGATTTCCTTCCCGCGCCTTTACTGCCAAGGCCTTTATTTTCAATTCAATTTCATGAAATTTCAAAGATTCGACATTATGGACTGGAGGAACGACTAAACCATTAGGAGTAGAAATGGCAATGGAAATATCGGCATAATCGTGATAAACCAGTTGGTCGCCCTGTAATTGAGCATTGACATCCGGCATCTCCATCAGCGTTTTGGCACATGCTTTAGAGAAAAGAGACATAAAGCCGAGTTTGATCCCGTATTTAGCCACAAACTCTTCTTGGTATTTTTTGCGCAAAGCCATTACTGCCGTAAGATCCACCTCATTGAAGGTGGTCAACATCGCGGTGGTATTTTTGGCAGAAACCAATCTTTTGGCAATGGTTCTACGCATTCTGCTCATCTTCTTACTAGACGTTTCTCGGCTAAAGCTGCTAGTGTTTACGACGGCTTGCGGAGTAGGATTAGTTGCTTTGGCCGTAGGAGCAGCTTTTTTGGCACTACTGGCTGCCAATACATCTCCTTTGGTGATTCTTCCATCTTTACCAGTCGCTTTGATATCCGCTGCTCCGATGCCACTTTCTTTCATCAACTTAGCGGCAGCGGGAGAAGGATGGCCATTGGCATAGCTATTACTTTCTAGGGCAACAGGAGCAGGAGGCGTTTCTTTTTTCGCTTCTACTGCTACTGGTTCTGGAGCTTTGGCTTCTTCTTTAGGAGCAGGGCTGCTGCTGCCGTTGGCAGGAGCGGCCACGCTGGTATCTATCTTGGCTACCAAGGCGCCGATTTCAAGATCATCGTCTTCACTAGCTACATAGATTAGTTTTCCTGATTTTTCTGCAGGAAACTCCAAGGTAGCTTTGTCTGATTCAAATTCGCAGATGGGATCATCTATATTGACATACTCTCCATTGCCTTTTAGCCATTGGGAGAGGGTGACTTCTGTGATGGATTCTCCGATGGTTGGAACCCGCATTTCAACGATACTCATTGGTTTTGTTTTTAAGAACTGTGTTGAATGATGTTTAAATTTAGAAAACTCGATCGTCGCAAAGTTATTGATTTTTTAACAATTTGCAGATCAATTAAGTTGTTGAATTTGATCTCTTGCTTATTACCTCACCGTTATCGGATAATTGAAGCGGCAAATTCTAGCTTTTTTCTTCTCATCCCCTTCACTAGAAATATAGAGCGTGTTGTATTGGTCGAAAACGATCCCTTCTGGTTGAGGATGTACTTTTTTACTTAGTTTTTCAATGTGTAGTATTTTTCCTTCAGGAGAAATCACAAAAAGCGTTTTTCCTTTAGAAGAACAAATATAATAATTACCATCGAGCGGATGAATAGCAATCGCAGAAGGATGGCATTCCACTTTTTCAGGGGCAAGTTCTTCGGTGCTTCCATCTTTCTTTGTTTTGACTAGTAGCGGATGAGTCTCAAAATAAGTGAGGATGTCTTGTCGGTCAAGAATCATAACCGGCGTATTATCAAAAGTCATGGACTCTAGGTGAAAAGCATAAATAGCTCTGGCAAATTCTGTTTCTTTATCCAGAACACTTGGTTGGCCTTTGCAAGCCAAAAGCAATGCATTGCTTTTGGAATCATAGGATAAGCCTTCTACATTGAATTCTTTATTTAATGGCGTTTTGTGTTTGGTAACGATAGCGGATTCTTGCCCTGCGTCTTTAATTTTATAAATTTTTCCAGAGCTTTTGACAATGTACATGTCTTTGCCTACTATTTCAATTCCTTCATAATCTCCGGGTTCTCCAAAAGGAATTTCTTCTACTTTTTCACCGCTAATTTTGTCGATCAAAAATACAGTGCCATCTTCATCCTGAATTGCAGCAAGTTGTTGAGGTTGAACAGAAAGGCTTAAACCGGAAATTTCAATCAACTTATCTGGGAGTTCAAATACCTCATCAGGTTTCTCCAGCGTATAGGGGAATCTGAAATTAGCAATGGCGTCTTTCTTTTCATCGGAGGATTGGACTGCTCCTGTTGTTCGCTGTCCGAGGCTACATTGAGTATGCCCCAGCAAGAAAAGGAGGAGGAGGAGGACGTGAGAAAATTTGGAAGGTATCTGTTGCATAGGTCTGTTGCTGTTTTAGGTTAAGATCACATGGATGTTATTTATGTTATAAACGTATTGGATTGGGCGGTGTTGCATAAGATAGAATTTTCTCGTTATCGACCTTCGGTGTTGGGTTGTCAGAGAACCCATTTTTTAGTACTTCAGAGCGAAAGAGGACGATCATTTTAGCTGACCGATAAGCCGCTTATTTTTGCAAGCGATTTATCTTTACCTGAAAACTATATTTTGGGGTGTTTTGATAAAGCTGTTGATACAATTCCAAAGCTATTTGTTGGTATTCTTCAATCTCTGGATTCAGCAGGAAGAGTTCGAAATAAATATCTGCTCGATGATCGACTTCCATATCCTCCCGGAGTAAAGGCAATAAGATGGCTCGAGCTTCAGAAGTTCCTTCTACGTGATTTTTCAAACGCGCCTTTAATAAGATTGATTGGAATAATAAATCTGGGTTCCCAAGTCCTTCTGCAATCGCATTTGCTTCGTCCTGTATTTTTAAAGCCTCCTCTGGGAGCCCCATTTTTTCATAAACCTCACTTTTCTCTACTAAGCTAAAACCTAAGACCAATTGGTTGGAAATTCTTCTCGCGATTTCAATAGCTTGATCATAATGGAAAATGGCTTTTTTATAGTCCCCTCTAAAGGTATAAATGTCTCCCAGATTATTGGCCGACTTCGCAATTCCTTTTTGATAATTGAGTTCTTGACTCAGTTGAATGGCTTTTTCTAGATAGCCTTTGGCCAAATCAAATTCTCCTTCGACGGCACGCAACTCTCCCAAAAGACCTAGAGCAATCGCAATCCCTTGCTTGTCTCCAATTTCTTCACAGATTTTTAAATCCGTCAGAAAGTTTTCCAAAGATTTTGCATAATCTCCTTGCTGCTGATACACACTGCCGATACATCCTATCGCAATAGAAGTGAGTTGTTTATTGCCTAATTCCTCTGCATGCTTAAGACCCTTTTGATAGCTTTTTAAAGCTTTTTCGTAATCTCCCTTTTCAAAATAAACAATTCCCATATTGGTATAAATCGTCGCCATGCCTTGCTTATCATTGCGTCGCTTAGCGTTCTTTAATTCTTCCAACTGTACCTCAATCCCTTCTTCAAATTTCCCCTGATTCATGTAAGCTAGGCCGAGGTGAGATACGATATTGGCATGAGAAAAATTCATTTTCTCTGCACGGCTATACTCTAGACTTTTATAGAAAAAGTCATTGGCTTTCTCATAATTTCCTTGCCGGAAATAAAGATTTCCTAGATTCCCATTGACCTTAGCGATACCTATGTTGTCACTGATTTTTTCGAAAAGTGTTCGAGCTAATTCATAATGTGTTTGCGCTTTTTCATAATTGCCCCGAAGCATATTGATCCGGCCTAGGCGATTATTGGCTCTGCCGATTAGCAAATGATCTTCCTCCTCCTTGGCCAATTGCAGAGCGGCTCTCAAATCCGTTTTACAACGATCCCATTCTCCGATGAGTTCGAGTACTTTTGCTTTCTGTAATAAAATGTCAGACCGTTGTTTTTTATCTGATATCTGAGGCAGGAGTCTGTCGTAGCATTCCAAAGCTTGTTCGTTTTGGAAATTACCACGGGCATGATTGGCCGCCTTTTCGAGATATTCGCAAGCTTTTTCTCCTTGTTCTGCCTGTTCGTAATGAAAAGCAAGGTCAACGTATTTTTCTTTTAAATTATCAACATGTAAGCGTTCAATGGCATTGGCAATAAGGCCATGCAATTCTCGTAGACGCGTACCCATCTGCATGCTGTATACCGTCTCTCGCAAAAGCGAATGGCGAAAAATATATCGGAGTTCATTCATTGCCAACCAAATCTGTACCCGTTCGGCGGATTGAACCTGTTCTTTTAGTATGTTCTGTTGATTATCGTTGACTTTGGTGAATTCCTTATTGGATTTCATGATTTCAGAAAGTACTGGGATGTCAAATTCTCGGCCAATAACCGCTGCCGCTTTTACCGTTTCTTTGACCAAAACGGAAAGTCGATCTATTCTGGCCATCAGAATTGAACTAATAGAACCAGACACTCTTACATTGGGATCTTTAATGACCCACTCCTTATTTTCTTTTTTGAGGAGTTGGCTTTCTGAAAAATATTCAAGAATTTGTTCTAGGTAGAATGGATTTCCATTGGTGCTTCTTTGCAAGAGGTTCAAGAGTTCTACACTGATTCGTCCGCCCAACATGCTTTCTGAAAACTGAAGCAGACTTTCTTTCGAAAAAATATTTAAGTCTAAATCAAATTGTTCGATATGATTTTTGAGTAAAATTTCTTGTTCGATTAATTGTGGTTTGCTACCATCGTCGAGATAGCGGGAAGTGATGAGAATGAAAATAGGATACTTGCGAATTCGCCCCACAAACTTCTTTAAAAAGTCCTTAGAACTTTTGTCAAACCAGTGACCATCTTCTAATTCTAAGACAATGGGTTGGAGCAAAGATTCTGCGATAATCAATGCAGAGAGGGCTTCTAAGGTATTTTGATATCTCCCTTTGGCATCCAACTGACTCCACAAAGAATTGGAATAAGGAATCGCGATGAGTGCTGCAAGGATGGATTGTGTCCTTTGCAATTCTTTGCGGATGAGTTTTGAATCGGGTAGGTCTAGTGCAGCTAATTGCTGGAGCAACTGACGATATTTTTTTTCAAAAAGAACTTTATTAGTATCGCTTGAATTTTCAGAACTTTGTTGAAAATAGCTTTTAAGAAAAGAGGTAAAAGGATTGAATGGTTTGCGAAGGATTTGATCTGCGGGGCAACTCAACCAATGCAGTTTTCCTTGTTGCATTAAAGCTTTCTTAACTTCATAAGCTAAGCGACTTTTGCCAATACCTGCTTCGCCATAGAGGCAGGCAATGCCCGCAAAAGCAGGAGCGAAAATAGGCGCAGCAAATGCTAATAATTGTTTTTTATCCGCTTCTCTACCGACCATTTTGTTGGTAAAGCCCGCTTGGTCTTCTTGCGTTCTTCCGACTAATTCATAGGTAGGGATATTTCCCTTAATCCCTTTGTATTGGGTGTCGCCGATGAGGGTAAAATCGAAGTTTTTACTTCGTGCTACAGATTCATCTACCCGACTTAAACCCCAATCGGCTTGGGTCATCAAGCGCGCGGCTAAATTGACCAAATTTCCAACCACAGCATATTGGCACCTTTCATCTCCCCCTACAAAACCAGTATAAGCCAAACCAGAGGAAATACCCACTCGAAACTGTAGTTGATTGTTGGTTTGGAGCTCTTGAGTTTCTTTATGGAGTACCGTGATAAACTCCAGCGCTCGATCAATATTATTTTCAAAAGAAACGGGGGCTCCAAAGAAAATGACCATCATTCCTCCTTTATCTCCAAAATCAATTTCTTTAAAATAACCAGAAAAATTGTCCACCAAATCCAGTGCAATACTAGCAAAGCGATTCATCATTGGATGATCCTCGATGCCTTGGAAAGTAATGAACAAGGAGAGCACTTCTCGGAATTCTCCTTCCTGATTGAAATCTAGAATAGAGCTAGGAAGAAACTGGGTTAAAATGGATCTTTTTAAAGGAGGCAATGCTTTGGGATTGCTTCCCTGTTCCTCCGTATTTAAATCCTCTTTTAGGCGATAAAATTTATTTTTCACCAATTCTAAGACCGGCATCTCCTCTTTTGATATACGATCCCATAAGAAATGATCGAAAAGAATGCCTTGTTCCTCGGAAACGGCATTGGGGAGCGAAGGTTGATCTATCGCTGGCCCCCGGAAATAAAAACTTTTTAGTTGATTGCCTACGATGCCCCATTCCACTTCTCCGAAGGAAAGTCGAATCTTGATGCCAATTTTGAAATCTCCAAATTTGGTTTTCTGTAGGTTCTTATCGGTAAAATGATTTTCTAAACGCTGAGCGGTTTGGAGTAAATGGGCAGTTGCGTATTCACCAGGTCTTTACCTTG
>CAYQRA010000175.1:0-10504 GCA_964419315.1 uncultured Saprospiraceae bacterium
AGTTATTACTTCCTCAATAAATATGGACGAGATGTTGTCCCTGCTATCAATTATAGCATTTATAACCAGAGCACTTACGACTTTTTTCTAAACAGTAAAAAACTAACTTTTCGAGCGCTACTGACGGATGAAAATTTTTGGGATATTTATGACTTTACTTTTGTAGAAGGTCAAGCGTATCGTAAGTCTCAGGTAGACAATGGAGAATCTATCGTTGTCCTAACGCAAAAAGCATGTCGTCAATATTTTGGACAAGAAACGAATGTACTTGGAAAGGAAGTGCTGTTTGAAGGACAAACTTATACCGTAACTGGCGTGGTCAAAGATTCAGAAAGTTTTCACGCTTATGTAAACGCGGAGGTCTATATTCCATTTACTAATTTGCCAGCTTCGATGCTGGGTGGTACTGGAATTATGGATGGTTTTGAAATCGTCTATCAAGCTAAATCACCGAAAGACATTCCCAAAATTAAAAAAGAACTAGAACATCGGGCAGCCAACTTTGAAGAGTTTAAGAGCCATTATGTGACTTATAATAAGTTAGAAATGACCAGCTATACTTTTAGAGAACGCTATGCGGATAATCTCTATGATGAAGATGATGATCCTGCCAAAAACTTGCAAACCATTCAGTGGGTGCTGATTTTTCTCTTAAGCCTTTTTGTGATTTTACCCGTCCTTAATTTGGTCAATCTCAATATCAGTAGAATCTTAGAACGCTCTTCTGAGATCGGTGTCCGCAAAGCTTTTGGCGCACATTCTAGTAATATTCTTTTTCAGTTTGTTTTTGAAAATGTAATCCTCACTTTCATTGGCGGATTGATCGGTTTTATCTTGGCCATCGGTATGATCAAATTGATCAATGATAGCAATGTATTATACGAGACGACCCTTGGATTTAATTTCAAAATATTTTTCTACAGCTTTTTGATATGCTTGCTTTTTGGTATCCTGTCTGGTTTATTACCAGCTTATAAAATGTCGAAAGTTCATATCGTAAATGCCCTAAAACAAAACCAAAGATGATCAAGCATATTTTAACCTTAATCTGGAATAAAAAGAAAAATAATTTCTTACTTTTCCTCGAAATTTTTCTCGCCTTTATCGTACTCTTTTCGGTGCTCACTTTGGTGACTTATAACCTTAGAAATTACAGTACTCCGATTGGCTTTGATAGCGAAGATGTTTGGGTGGCTTATCTGGAAATCGATGAAAGCGTAGATTCGCTGACCAATATAGACATGAAGCGCCGCATCAAACAGGAATTGAATGCCTTTCCAGAGGTCAATGGAGTTGCTTATTCCAATAGCTGTGTGCCTTTTAATGATAGCAATAATGCCTTTGGTCATAGAGAAAATGGTTTTCCCTTATTTTCTTTCATGATCCAAGGAGATGAAGATTACCCCGAAGTAATGGATGTCAATGTTTTAGAAGGACGATCCTTTAATGAATCTGATGCCCGTGCAAAATATCCTTCCGTCTTGATTACCAAAGATCTAAGGGATCGTTATTTTGGAGATCGAGAGGTGGTGGATAGCATTTTCCTTATGGATAATGATGAACCCTGTAAAGTAGTGGGAGTCATTGATGCCTTTAAATATCACGGTGAATTTTCGGATGAAAACAGAGTCATGTTGATGTATGAAACGCAGGCGGAAGGTGATTTCTTTTCTGCTCTTATTGAACTCAATGGAGAGGTCGGGCCAACGTTTGAAGAGAAAGTCAATAAAACCATTGCTGGGGTGATTAATCGAAATGATTTTGTGATCAAACACCTAAAGACGGAACGGGAGTTGAATAGCCGAGAGTATTGGGTACCAATTATCGCTTTGTTTTCTATTTGTGGTTTTTTGATCCTTAATATCGCACTTGGATTATTTGGGGTCCTATGGTATAATATTAGCAAACGCAGACCCGAAATTGGTTTGAGAAGAACCATCGGAGCGACCAAATACTCTATTTCTAGTCAATTTGTCCTCGAGATTCTTTTTGTTACGTTTATTGGACTTTTGGTCGGACTGTTTTTTGCGGCACAACTTCCTATTCTAAAATTAGTAGATATCGAAAACATCAACTATTATTACGCGATGGGAGGAGCAATGGCGATTATCATTGTGGTGGTCTTGATCTGTTCTCTTTATCCAAGCCAGCAAGCCGCTCGGATTCACCCCGCTTTAGCACTACATGAAGACTAAGACCAACACTATGGAAAAAACCAAAATACTAATCGTCGATGATGACATGGCCGTTTGTACTTCGATCAGCTTATTGCTGAAAAGAGGAGGTTATGCCACTCGATTTATCAATCGACCCACAGAAGTACTTTCGGTGATCGAAGAATTTGAGCCAGCTCTGATTCTTTTGGATATGAATTTTACGGTAGATACTTCCGGTAAAAAAGGCTTGCAAGTCTTAGGGGAAATTCGCGAAATGCATACTCGCATTCCAGTCATCCTAATGACCGGATGGGCCACCGTACAGTTGGCCGTGCAAGGAATGAAAATAGGGGCGAACGATTTTATCGCCAAACCTTGGGACAATAAACAGATGTTGTCTTCTGTCAAAACTTTATTGGCTTTGCAGTCTGTTCAAAAGAAAAAAGAAAAGACGGCTACGCACTTTGAACACATCATTGGAGAAGATCCCAAATTTATGGAGGTGCTGGAAATGGCACAGCGCGTCAGTAAAACGGATGCGAGTGTATTGGTGATTGGAGACAGTGGTACTGGAAAAGAATTGATTGCGGAAGCCATTCACTATGAAAGCAATAGAGCAGAAAATCCTTTTGTAAAAGTCAACTTAGGGGGAATCTCTTCTTCTTTGTTTGAAAGTGAAATGTTTGGGCATAAAAGAGGTGCTTTTACCGATGCCAGTACCGATAGGGTAGGTCGCTTTGAAATGGCAGATACGGGTACTATTTTTCTGGATGAAATTGGCGATTTAGAAGCCAGTAGTCAAGTGAAACTTTTACGGGTTTTACAGGAAAGTACTTTTGAAGCTTTGGGGAGTAGCCAGTCGAAGAAAATAGATTTTAGAGTCGTCAGTGCCACCAATAAAAATTTGGAACAAATGGTACTCAACGATACTTTTCGAGAAGATCTTTTTTATCGAATTAATCTTATCAAATTAAAGATTCCTTCCTTGGCAGAACGGAGAGGAGACATCCCATTATTGGTGCGTTTCTTTATAGAAAATCTGCGAATGACCTATGATAGTCCCGACCTTCGGGTACATCGGGATGCTTTGGCTTGGTTGGAAAGACAAAACTTCCCTGGGAATATTCGACAACTGAGAAATTTGGTAGAGAGTACCGTTCTTACTTCTCGTAATCCCTACTTACAGATCGATGATTTTAAGCGGCAATACCAAGGCTCTGATTTGCGATCTCGACAAGTCAAACTACCTTCAGTTGGAACTATTTCTCTGGAAGAAATGGAAGTTCGTATGATCAAGAATGCCTTGACTTTTCACAATAATAAAATTGCAGATGCGGCGCGTGCTTTGGGCATTACTCGAAGTGCCCTTTACCGTAGATTGGCCAAGTACAACATTCCTTATGAGTCTTAAAGTCAAATATTTTTTATTCATCTTAGTCATTCATGGCGTCATCATGCTCTTGGCTTTTCAATTATTGCAAGAAGAACAATTGTATTTTCTTTTAGCGGAATTGGGCATCCTTATTTCTCTGGTCTTGTCTTATTCGATCTACCGTTCTTTTATTCAGCCTTTAAATTTTATTGCTTCCGGCACCAATGCGATTGAAGATAAAGACTTCAATGTCAAGTTTGTAAAAACGGGAACGCTTGAAATGGATCGACTGGTGGAAGTCTATAATACCATGATCGATAATTTACGTCAGGAAAGAATTCAGACGGAGGAGCAACATTATTTTTTAGAAAAATTAATTCAAGCTTCGCCTGCGGGAATTTTGATTCTCGACTATGATGATCGCTTGACTTTAGCCAATCCCAAAGCTAAAAAATTATTGGCTTTAAAAGAGGGGTGGATCAATCAACCCTTGACCTTGGTTGACAATGAAGTGCTGAATGCGATGGCCAAATTGTCAATTGGAGAGTCAGAAGTGATTTCTGTAAATGGACATGATCGGTACAAATGCGAAGTGTCTAATTTTGTTCATTTGGGTTTTCAACGAAAATTTATCTTATTTCAAGAGTTGTCTAAAGAGATTTTGGCGGCAGAGAAAAAAGCTTATGGAAAAGTCATACGCATGATGGCGCATGAAGTCAATAATTCTATTGGCGCCATCAATTCTATTTTGAATTCTACCTTAGATTATCTGGAAGAAATAAAGTTTGATGAAGACATTCATCATTCGCTAAAAGTAGCCGTTGATCGCAATGATGGTCTCAATCGCTTTATGCGCAATTTTGCCGAGGTGATTCGCTTGCCTTCGCCGACCATGCAAAAACAAAACATCAATCAGGTATTTTTTGATATGGCTAAATTGATGGAACCTCAGGCTAGAGAAAAAAATATTGAGGTGATTTATGAGATTTCCAAAGTACCTGTTTGGGTAGCAATGGATATTCAACAAATAGAACAAGTTTTGGTCAATGCTTTGAAAAATGCCATAGAATCTATTGAGGAAAATGGACAGATCAAAGTGTCTAGTCGAGCCGATGCTCCGACCTTAGTCATCGCGGATAATGGACCAGGGATTCCGGAGGAATTGGCGGAAAAGATTTTCTCTCCTTTCTTTAGTACCAAAATGAATGGCCAAGGTTTGGGCCTTACCCTTACTCGTGAAATTTTGATGAATCATCAAGCTGACTTTTCTTTAAAAACTATAGGGGAGTGGACCGAATTTCGCGTGTCTTTTGCCGAAGGCGAAGTGTTCTAGGCAGATACTTATTAGCTGCTTAAGAAAGAAAACCACTTGTAAGCATGGATTGCTTACAAGTGGTTGGTGCTTTTAACAAGGAGGATAGCAAGTTGTGGTAGAAGTCGTTTTTTTATTTGAAAAAAAGAGTCGCTCTATTTTCTTTGGATAGCAAACACTATAATTGCATTTTTATTGAACATATGTTTAATTATTGTTATTTTTTTATTCAGCAAGTCTGTTAAGTTTCTAGAAAACTGAACCTATCCTTAAAAAATATTGAAATAGCAAAGATTGGAAATAAGAAAGCAGGATAAAACAAAAGGAACCATCCCGGATTTTAAACCCACAGAAAAAAGAAGCCCTTGAATTGGATTCTCTAAATCTGTAAAACAGATGGGATGGTTCCTATTATAGGAAAAATTTAAAAAATAAATCTTACTGCACAATCATCTTTTCTACCTGCTGACCTTCACTGCTATTGATGATCAACAAATAAATACCTGGTGCTAAAACGGGAGCACCGTTTAGTCTAATTCTCTGGGAATAATCTAGGACTTTTTCTTCTTGGTATATCCGTTGTCCTGAAATATTTGCAATGTTAATCTCGATGGATTGACCGATCCATTCTGTTCCTTCTAAGTCAATATAAAATTCACTTCCAATATTTGGGTTTGGAGAAATACGGAAAGAAAGCTCAGGTTTTTTTGCAGTGTTTTGTTGGTGTTTGGAGAGCGAAATATCCGCTTTATCCGAGTTCCCCTTTCTAGGCCCCCATGGACCACTTGGTCCACCATCACAGTTGTGTGGATCATTGATGCGAATAGACCAAGTTACAGGAGCTCCTTCTCCACAAACTCCAATGGGTAAAATCGTAATGCTTCCCATTTCCGTATTTCCTGTATTGGCATAAAGACAAAGTTCTGTTCCATTTTTATAATAACCCAGATTGCTAGAGATGGCCAAGACCTCAAAGTCGATCAAGCCTTGATAAAAAGCCATGTCAAAGCAAACGGCATTATAGCTTCCTTGCTTGCATACCTCTATTGGTGTAAAAGGAGGGAGATATACTTCACTCACGTCGATATAGATTTCCGTACTGACCGTTGAAAAGCCGCAGTCAGTATAAACATTGAAATCAATGGTATAAAAACCGCTTTGATTTGCACCAATTCGAAGCAAGAAAAAGTCGCTGTTAAAATCATATTTTATTTCATAGGCCGGACTTTCTATATCCCAGTTGATACCAATCAAGTCTTCTCCATTAAAATTCATTAGTAGTTCGAAAATGCCACAGTCTAACTCTGTTACCTGAACTTCACAATCTTCTACCTCTATTTCAAGTACTCCTTTTTTTTCTGCGCAAGCAGTCTGAAAGTTGGCTGTAATGGAGTAGGAAGATACTCCTTGTATGGGACAAAAGGATACGAAATAATAGCCATTTTCAAATTCAGTATCTGAGATGCTTATTTCTTGATTGCTGCCTTCACCAGATACAGACCACTCAACAGATTCCAGACAATCAAAAGTTTTTACTTTGGTCACTACTTGCAAACAAGTATTAAGTACTACTTCAATAGCTGGTAATTCATCATCATTTTCGAGGTGTGCTATTTCCCAGTCTTTGAAAACGTCATCTACCCAGGCGTGCCAGATATAAAAAATGGAAGTCCCCGCGGCAAGGGCTGGATTACCCATAGGTCCACCAAGTTGGTTATGTACAAAGTTGTGACGTCCTTCCAATTCAATAGAAAAAGTGCAGAAATCATCGAAGCTACAAAGCTTTTCACAATCATAAGGATCTGTTCCGAAAGTTGCACACAAATTATCGCCGGGCACCAAGGGACCATAATTATCACATCTAGCAAAATCTTGTAAAAATGCTTCCGGGATTGGAGTGCACGGATCCCAAGCTGGTAATGGGACATAATTGCTGTAGCCTTCGCTTATTAACCAAGCTTCACAAGCTTCTATAAAAGTTCTATGCCAAGGAAGAAAACCTTCATTGACTGGCGTTCCGTTACAATCGATGTTGTTGCTACCCCCAGCAACGGAATGAGCATCTTCAAGTGATTCTGCATGAAATACGACGGGGGTTGTGATATTGGTATTAGAAAAAGGTTCCGTACAGGCAAATTGTGCTAGCAATCTGGCTAAGGTCATTTGCTGGGTCTCATTAAAGTTGTGAATGTCCGGACGATCACCTGCAAATAGATTTAAGCTAAAAGAAAAGGCGAGGAGTAGGAGTAGAATTTTTTGGTAGATTTTCATTTTCAAAGATTTAATTAAAGTAAGGATCAACTGCTACTATGGAAGGTAGTTTGTTGAAAATTTAAAGGATGAAATAATTACTTTATGAATCTTTGCTTCTGACTAAGAATTTAGGATAAAGAAATATCCTGTAGATAAAATGAATTATTAGAGTCGAAGTGATATTTGGTAATCAGATCATTTTGGTTTTGATCGACTACTTAAATATAGAATGTCAAAGATAGAGAAGATGTGACAAAAAAGCAATAATTTTTTTGATTAGAGAATTGGAAGAATGAAGACTAAGAGAGAAACGATTTTTGTAACGCTAGGGAATTCTAAAAAATTAACAACGGAAATGGCAATAAAAAATAAACTTTTAAGGGGATAGTTGAAATAAACTTTTAGCTTAGCTGAATAGATTTTTATCACCAAAAAACATAAGCAATAATGGGAAGTTCAAGACGGATTGAAGAATGTAAAGACGACTATAAAGAATTTAGAGATTTTATGCAGGGAGTAGAAAAAGAATCGGAGGAGGAGTTGGATAGCATTTTACCCAAGGTCGATGCAGAAGCCAAAAAATATTATGATGCAAACACTTGGGAGAATGCTTTTTTTTCCGAAGATAAGAGAAGTGATTATCAAAATTATTATGATTGGTCACCGGATAATGTTGACCGTCTGATGGATGAAATTGGAGCGGCGATCAATGCGGTAGATTACCCATCTGAAAAGGTGCCCGGTTCCAAGGATGCTGCAAAATCTACTATAGAGGAAGTTAAAAGTCTTGCTGATGATTTTTCTGCTGATTATTCCTTAACGATCCTACGAGTTAAAGCTTTGATTGGAAATGCTTTGTGTCGATGTTCAATCGTATCTAAAACCCAACATAGCGTTTTGTTGAAAGAGATGCCCCTTTCAGCGGGTTTACACTTGTTTTTTGGCACTTCGGGAAAAACGTATGAGTATGAAAAATTATTTTCCGAGCAGTATCTTGGGGCATTGCAAATTGCTTATAAAGTATTTATGAGTACGGAGGAAGTAACTGCGATTGGTTTGCAAGAGATTCTTAAAAGTACAGAACTTGAACTAGATTTTCTAACAGATCAAATATTGACGTTTAGAAAAGAAACGATGGAAAGTTTGATGGAAATATTAAAAAAAGATCAAGCAAAATTTCTGTCGACCAGAGACGCTTATGATCTGATGATAGAATATTTGAAAAGGAATAGAAATAATCTTGTGATGGAGTATGACAAATACTGGACGGTGATGAATACAGTGGACCATTTTTTTTCCAATATAGATCTGTCAGACTACCTTAAAAGTAAAGAAGAAAAAACACAAGGAAAGATAAAGTTGGAGGACTTGTTCAACCCTTGGGGATTGGGGCTTGCCAAAAGATATTTATCGGAAAAAATTAATTAGAATTCTCTGTTGGATTATTAAAGAACCCGATTGCCTTGTTCCTCTACTTTAGCCCTTTTTTATCATAAGATAAATCTACCCGATAGGTCACAAAAGGAATCAATCCATTCTGGAGTACATTGATGATTTCTCCCCGGCGACTATCGAAGCGTCGGAAGGAAACATTCTTTCGGTTAGCGATATTTTGCAGGTCGATCATAAAAGTATGGGTGACCGAAGGCGTATTGATTTTATAAGAAATGCCTAAGTCAAATCGGATATAAGGTTCCAGTTTTATCGAGAAATAGCTTAAGGGAAAATCTACTCGATTGTTCTCTGCAATGGAGGTAGCCAGATCAATGGGAGTATCTCGATTTCCATCGTAAAAAGTGAATTTTCCATTGACTGCCAAGACATTATTTTTGTCTTTTCCAACAAACCATTCTTTTCCACCTAGCAGATTGAAAATATAATTATTGGCAGTTCTAGTAGAATAAGTGTTTCCATTTTTGGCACGATACCGTGAGTCATAAATAGAGGCAGTTGTTAGAAAGTAGTAGCCCTCGGAAAAGAATTTTTCTAGCGTAAAATCAATGCCATAATTAAAGCCTTTTCCTTCGCTGACCAAATGATATTCACTGCTTTCATCATGAGAAGTGATGTCGAAAATATCCGTAACATTTAAGGTCGAAAAACCATCACCGTCGATGGTAGAGACCGGGATATTGAACAAGTACTGATAATAGGGTTCTATTTTTAAACGCAACTGTTTTGAAAAATTTCTATCATAGGCTAAGACCGCATGAAA
The DNA here is from genome assembly GCA_964419315.1 of uncultured Saprospiraceae bacterium. Classification (GTDB taxonomy): domain Bacteria; phylum Bacteroidota; class Bacteroidia; order Chitinophagales; family Saprospiraceae; genus CALLVY01. The sequence continues at coordinate 9,309 of CAYQRA010000175.1, forward strand.
GGCTCTCGGCATTTTTAAACCCAAATTGGCTTGTGTACTATTGCCATTGGCATCTGTTTGTTTGATGAGGTAAGTAGAGCTGTGTTCAGGTTTACTATGCAGCCCCAAGGACATCGACAGATTCTGCTTTTCTTTGAAATTCCAGCGCAAAGCTACCCGAGGATCAATGCCAAAGGTATTATTCAAAAAGAACCAAGAAAAATTGATCCCTGAATGCAGCGTCCACTTTTCGGAAAAATGATATTTACTTTGGAAATAGGATTGAAAATACAAAGCTTGGCCAGCGTCCCTCAATGGAGTGGTTAAAACACTATCAATGGTATTTTGATTGATATCATCGATGCGAAGAGAATCAGTGAGGATCGTATAAAAATCATAATTGTAAATCCTTGGGCTAAAAGAAAACCCCGTGCGGATATTATGCTTCGCATTAAACTTGTGATTAAGATTTAGACTACCTACAAAATCGGCATTGATAAAGGCGGTTTCATCAATGGTGACCGATGCGAGTAGGGGCTCGGATAAATACAAATCTGTAAGATCATAATAGTCATAAATCGAAGCCATTAAGGAAGTGGAAATATAGCTGTTGTCAGAAATCAGATACCGATGATTGGCACCAACAATACCTAGTTTTTGTAAAAAAAGCCGTTCTAATCGATCCTCATTAAAAACCCATAAAGCGGTATCCTGTTTGGCTTCTTGGTATTGTTTATTGATGCCACCGATTCCAAAAACAGAAAAGAGCCCTGCTTTTTTGGTAGGGATATTTATTTTAAAAGAAAGATCTCGATAAGAAGGTAGAGAACCTTCGAGCGAGGGGAGAAAAGGGTTGACAAATTGGAGCGTCGAATAACGAAAATTGAATAGATAAGAAGCTTTTGATTTTTTAGAAAAATAGCCTTCGGTAGATGCTTCTATTCCCAAGTTGCCGATGGCAAAGGTATGTTCTCTTTTGTCTTTATTGCCATTGCGCATACGAAGGTCAAAAACGCCACTGAGGGCATTGCCATATTCGGCAGGAAAAGCGCCAGTATAAAAATCAGAATTGCTCATGGTATGGGCGCTCAACATGCTGATGGAGCCGCCGCCACTGACATAACCGGCAAAGTGATTGGGACTTGGAATTTCTACTCCTTCCAATCGCCAAAGCAAGCCTCGGGCAGAATTGCCTCGGATAATAATTTCATTCGATA
>CAYQRA010000176.1:0-10498 GCA_964419315.1 uncultured Saprospiraceae bacterium
CAATGACTGGATATTCAATATTCATTTTACCGCTCTTGTCACTAGCCTATTTGATGACCTTCATCTGGAAGGTAACTCCTAATTTATTCTAACTCGCTGGAAGCACTTTCTTAAATTGGTCGTTCTTGGACAAATCCCGTGGTCAACCAAAAATAAGAACCAAAAAGCGACCGTAGGAAGCGTTTGTTCTTCTTTTTGGTTGACTCACACACGGGATTTGTCAGAGAACCAAATTGGTGAGATGCAACTCAAAGTTACCCGATAGAAAGTAGTCTCAAATAGACTCGCTCCCTTCGCTTCGTCGAATTCCCATTTCCCGCAAGTAAAACCTACCGCTAGGCATTGAGCGCCCCAAAAGCGGACTTTATTTTTTTAACAGCCCTAAAAAGTTTATCTTTAAAAAACTTCTCGACTAACCAAACAACCAAATTATAAAATGAAATTAAAAGTAGGATTACTCGGAGGCGGATCTTGGGGAACTACCGTCGCTTCGCTGACTGCCCGAAATTGCCCAACAACCATTTGGGCCAGAAACCAAAAAACAGTTGATGAAATCAATCAACACCATCGCAATGAAAAATATTTACCCGGAGCAAAATTGCCAGAATCCCTAAAGGCAGTCAATACCATCGAGGCGAGTGTCAAAGATGCGGATGTCGTGATCATGGGCATTCCCGCCCAGCATTTTCGGTCGGTCTTAAAAGAGGCGCGACCGCATATTCGTCCTTGGGTACCCATTATCAGTTTGGCGAAAGGACTCGAAGTGGGGACCAAAATGCGGATGACAGAAGTCATTGAAGCAGAGTTGCCCGGGCATCCAGCAGGGGTACTGACGGGCCCCAATTTAGCCAAAGAAATTGCCGTAGGGCAAGCGGCGGCCAGTGTGATTGCTATGGTCGATGATACCATTGCGGCTAGACTGCAAAGTGTTTTTCAAACCGGATTATTTAGGGTGTATACCAATGAAGATGTGGTCGGTTGTGAATTGGGAGGCGCTCTCAAAAATATCATTGCGATTGCAACGGGCATGGGGGATGGTGCCAATGCTGGAGACAATACCCGTGCTGGAATCATCACTAGAGGTTTGGCCGAATTGACTCGACTAGGGGTTGCGATGGGGGGAAAACCACAGACCTTCGCCGGACTCACGGGCATGGGTGATTTGGTAGCGACTTGCGCCAGTACCCAGAGTAGAAACCGTTATGTTGGATTCAATCTTGGGAAAGGCCGTAAAATCGAAGAGATTATCGAAGAAATGGCCGAAGTCGCGGAAGGAGTGAAAACGGCAAAAGTAGTGATGGAGTTGGCCAAAGAATACGAAATTGAAATGCCTATTGCTGCGGAAGTGTACAAAGTTTTGTACGAAGGGAATACCGTCAATGATGCTTTTAGGGGGCTCTTAAAAAGAGAAGTCGGTGCAGAATCTGAACCGGGATAAGCCCATGACAAGGACGACTGCGAGTTTTCACTAGGCGCGCAACTTGCAATTTTAGGATCACTGATTCACCAGTTGGACTTTGTGTTTTACAACGTACTAAGCCGATAGGGAAGGTGCAGGAGGAATTCTTCTGCACCTTTTTTGCGCCGTAAATTTTTTGAACAATAATGGAATATAGAAAAAGGTATAGGAATTATTCTATTAAAATTGTTTTCTTTACAAGTTGATATTTTTGGAGTGATGATAAGGAATGTCGATGCCTTACTCTATATGTTAGATTGGTAAAAATACCTATATTGGGAGAGCAATACCAATAAAATTTTAGTACTATTTAAGTATTCTTTTATGCCGCAGCCTCTGAAAACGTTTATTATATATTCTAGAAAAAATATAGACATCCGAGACGAATTATTAGCTCATCTAAAACCACTGGAAGCTGTTGGTGAAATTGATATTTGGTATGATGAAAAATTGACTGCTAGTGAGAGTTGGGATGAGATTATACAAGAGAACTTAAGCGAAGCTGATATGATCCTTTTGCTGGTTAGCAAACATTTTTTTGTGTCAGAATATATTGAAAAAAAAGAAATCAAAAAAGCAATTGCTCAGCATGAGGAGGGCAAATCTAATATCATTCCCATTATTGTTTCTAATTGTCGTTGGCAAAGTTATTTTGATATTGGAAAGTATCAAGCTTTACCAGAAAGTGGGAAACCAATAAAGTCTAAACACTGGTATGATGAAGATGAGGCCATGACGAATGTGGTAGAAGGAATTGAAAGAACGATTCTTAAAATACAAGAAAAGATAGCCACCAAAGCGAAGGAAGAAGGAGGACTTAAAAATGACCCAATACCTCCGAAGGTAGTTATAATTCCTCCTTCAGAAAAATCAGAAACAATAGACCCTAGATTAGAAGCCAAAGCTGAATTGGCTTGGACTTATACACAAGCCTTAAAAGGGAAGAAATCGTATGAGGCAGGCTTAAGGCTTTTTATTAAGAACTATGCAGGAAGTTCTTTCGAACCCTTAGCGCAAAAGGAACTTGATGCGCTGTTGAAACCGCTCAAAGAAACTGCATTGTTTAGAAGACGAAAAAAAGAAGAAGATCAAATGGCCTGGACAATGGCAAAGGAACTAGACTCTTTTTCCGCCTTTAAAACCTATCTAGAGCAGCACCCATCTGGGAGGTATTATGAAGAGGTGCTGATCGCTTTAGATCAATTTTTTTTTCAAGAAATGGTCTATATTGAAGGCGGTTCAAATCCGCTGCTGACCACCGCTCCAGCAGTACTTAGTTTTGAACTTTGTAAATTTCCAGTTACCTTTCATGCCTATGATGCTTTCTGCAAAGCCACTAATCGAGAAATCCTTGATGGCCTTGGGGTGGGACGTAAATTGCAACCGGCAAGTAGTATCCATTGGTATGATGCTATTGAGTTTTGTAATTGGTTGAGTATAAAACACGACCTATTGCCGGTTTATTCAATTGATAAAGACCTTAAGTATCCCAATATGGCAAGTGAAAATAATTTACTTGCTTTCGAAGTTGAACGAAAGGAGGAGGCGAATGGTTACCGCTTACCCACGGTGCACGAATGGGAATTTGCGGCCATGGGAGGAGTGAAAAGTCAAAGGTTTAAATTCTCAGGAAGTAATGATATTAATGAAGTTGGATGGTGTAGTGAAAACTCTGATTGGAGAACCCACCCCGTTGGCGGAAAGGATAGTAATGAACTAGGTTTGTTTGACATGACTGGAAATGTATGGGAATGGTGCTTGAATTGGCAAAGAGAGAATGGGGCAATTTGGGAAATGGTGGAGACTAAAGAATATATTGCAAAGCTACACTTAAAAGGGGGGTCTTGGAAGAGTCCTGCTAAAACGTGTCGCTTGTATAATAGGTCTCAACCAAATATTGCGAATAGGAAATTTGAGTTTGGTTTTCGCTTGGCGAAAGGCTAAAATCTTTATAAAAAAAACATTAAATAAAATAAATCATGGCCAAAGTGAAATTTAACAATTTTGATATAAATGTTAATCTAGGATTTCTAGGAATAACAGGAAAGTGGGCAGTCGATGAAACACAAAGAAATGCCGCTTGGGATATTTATGTCGAATTGGTAACTAGGATCTCCGTAGTAGAATTGAAAGCTGACGAAGGGATTTTAAGAGAAGCGCTCTCGTCTATTTATACGATCTTTGGTACGACTCGGGCTGTACTTAAAAAATATGGCCCAGAAGTGGCTACTCCGGGAAATCCAGAAGATACCACCTTAGGGCATGTGGCTATAGAGGTATTGAATAAAGTGCTCCGTCCCCTTCTTTCCAAGTGGCATCCATTATTGAAAGATTATGAAAATGAAAAATCCGAAGATGTTTCTGTCACGATGCACGAAAGAAAATGGGAGCACGCGGTAGAATTACGAGGAGAAATCAATAAAGTCAGAAAACATTTGTCTGACTATGTTGATGTCTTGGCACAAGTTGCTGGAGTGAGTAAATTACACTAGAGAAAATCTCAGTAAAAGCAATTTTATACCGGTAATTTATAATCCATATCGTCGACTTCCCTTAAGTAATTTTCTAAGAAATCTGCTTTTGCTTGCCTTTGTTTAGGGCCAACTTTTTTGCGATCAATGTCTTTTAAGATCGCATCAATTAAAACCCCTTCATTGGCCAGCCAAATCACATAGGGGAGGTCTGCTTCTGTTTTATAATAACCTCCATTCGTTAAAAGAGTAAAGCCTTTTTTATCTTTTTTGGAAACACTAGATCGGTGCAGCGCAATAATTTCCCACTGGTCATTGGCGACTAAAGAGCCGGAAGAACCTTCTTCGGTATCTGCCGTATAGTGGATTTTTGATTCCTTAATCTCAACTAATTTATTTTTTCTAAATGCAATTTTCTTGCGTTTGCCATCCGGATGTTGGATAATGTTGACCCTTTCTACGTCTAGAATTCGATCGCCCGTTAATGATAATTGATTCCAGCCATATTCTGCTAACTCTTTTTTCGGGTCATTATTTGAATTGGATTCTATCCCTACTAATGTGTAATCTAGTTTGGCGTTGGTGAGGAAAAAAGCCTCAGGATTTATTTTGAAAGTATAACTTTTTTGCAACTTATTGTCTACATCTTTTTCATACTCGAATTCTGCAATGGCATTCTTGGCTTCTTTCTTATTCTTAATCACGTGATTATTGGTGAGTAAGAGTTCTTTTCCTACCAGAAACCCTGTACCATAATTTTCCTTTTCTTCCCCTTTTTTGGTGCAAATGATTCGACAAACTGTTTTAGAAAGTTTTAAAGCTTTTTTGAAAAAGGAAATATCTTTTAGGTCATCATTACCAATAAGTCGTTCTCTGCCAATTGGATCTTCTGGCGAAATTCCTAATTGGTCTAATCTTTTTTTTGTTTTTTCCGAGCCATTGATTGCCAACAGATCTTCAAATGTTTTTGCATTTTCTACCCCTTCCAGTTTTTTTTGGAAGTCTGGGTTGTTTTTTGAAAAAACATCATTCTTACTATTCAATAATTTAAAAAAGTCTTTCATTTGAAGGAGATTTTTTGTAGTCCTTTAAGGATTAAACTGATGATTTCTATTTCGCTATTACTAGTAAATAATCGTTCGTTTTCTTTTTTTGATAAATTGTTATTTAAGCCATAATTTTTTTTCTTACCCGTATTGTTTAAATATTCTACTAATGTTTCATAGTCTACTTTTTCTGACGGATTTGTAAGTTTATAGGAATTGAATTTTCGAATAAAATGGGCATAGGAAGAATTTTTGTCTCGGTAATAATCAATTGAAAAAATCTCGGGCTGCTTTCCTTGTAAGGCCTTGATGATTTTAGCGGAAAGTCCACCAAAAGCACCGATTAGAAAAATGGGTTTTTGATTTTTTAGGGCGGTTAATACCTCTTCAAGAATGCCGGGCATTTTCCCTTTGAAGTTTACTCCTTTACCTCCGAGTATAATGACCGCAGAGGCGGAAGCCATCATTTTTTTCCTCATGGCCGTCAATGATTTGGCCCAAACATATTTTTTGTCGAAACGGTTAAACTCCTTAATATTTTCAGCTATTCTTTGTCCTTCTTTTCCTTCCGTTTCTATTTTTAAAGGTTCTGGAGGAGCAACGGGAATAAAGTTGACAATTCTTTCTAATGCGTTGGTTTGTTCTAGGTCGAGTAGCGTAGAAAAAGGATAGGAACAATAATTATCGATAGATTGGATCACCGCTTGGTCATAAGAATCTTTGTAGATTTTAACCAATTCAATCAAGAGTTTGGAAAAATTAAATGCTCCCTTTTTACTCTCATAGTTGAGGTCGCCAGAGTAGATTAATTTGCTGCCGCCAACTAGTAAATAACGGGAAATTTCAACCATCAAATTTTCAATCGACCGATTTTTTATCCAGTCCAAATCAGAAAAGTCAGACTCGGAAAGCGATAGGACAATTTTTAAGTTGTCCAATTGTTCAAAAGACTTTTCCTTAACAGAAACTAAAGGCAATAAAGTAGGAGTGAGAAAGGTTAATTCTGGCCGAATTTCCTCCAGCAATTCTAATTCTTCCACGCCAATAGGAGGATCAGGGTATAGTATAATTTCTTTTGATTGTTTTTTGAAATTTCGAAGCGTGACCAATTCTGGAGGATAGGAAAGTATGGTGTTTACTTTCATCTTAAACGCTTTGGAAATAGCTTTGATTTTTAGAGTATGATACTCGATTTTTAGAGCTTCTCTGAGGGCAGCGAGTATGATGAGGTCATATAGTTTGACGATATCTGAGGAGGTATTGATATCCGAAAAATTGATGTGTGGGACATTACCAATGTATGGAAAACTACGCAAAACTCCTTTTTCAAATTGATTGACAACGATAACTGGGCAATCATTTTTTTTGGCTAATAATACTTGTTTGCGGCATCGTTCTGCAGACGAAAAGTTATCGGTATGGATGATGACCAAGATAGCATCTTGGATATTTTTATCGAGTTCCTTAGAAAGGTAGGCGCCTTCTGGAATATCAAGGGCATCAAAAAAAGAATCAAGACCGGGAAGTTCATTGAGGTGCTTTCGAAGACCTTCTGCTAGATCTAGGCCATCGACCTTGGCATGACTTAAGAATAATTTGGTAGTAGAATCGGTTGATCGTTTGGCCTGGGTTTGGTTCTTAAGAAGTAGTACAAGACGGTGAGCAATAGAAATCAAGAGGTATTCTTTTTCTCTCGTTTCTGTTTTATCATATAGGTGGATGACCTGTAGCTTTTTTACCTCTTTTGAAAAATTACCATAATTTTTATCTAAGGCGACAAAGCTCAGTTGGTGGTTTTGATCTGTTGAAGTACTGGTGTGTTTTATTAATTGATGGGTAAAATTTTCCCAATCCTTTCTGGAAATCATTTTTGCTCCAATCAAGAGGACATTAAGAGAAGAAGCAAAATCAGCTAATTTTAAATCTTCGATAGCAGGAGGAGAGGTAAATAAATTTACGCTTATTCCCAGATATCGATCTAGTGGATTCTTTGGGTTTCTTAAAAAAAAACCATACATCAACTCTGCTAACTCATAGCTTGAGTTGTTCGAATTATGCCAAAAGATATTGATGACCAATGGGCTTTTGATGGTTCTGGTAGCCATTATAATATTGGGTTTAAAATGTCTTGTAAAAGATAATTATTAAAATCTTGTGATTCTAAAAGGCTCCTATTGATGTGTCCTTTTTTTAGCGTATTGGACAATTGTAGCAGGTAATTATTGAAACTGTTCCGCCCTCTAATTATTTGTACGACGGTCATATATTCTGGTAAAATTAGCGTTGAAATTTCTTGTGTCGTAAGGATACAGATTCTAGAATTCTTGCTATCGTCTGCGCCAATAATTGCGGCATGTGCATAACCGATCTCGAAAGGTACCCAGTTAGAGGTGAAAGTGTTTTTCGAAACGATACAAAGAAGATGAGTGCTGTTGGCAATGCCCTCTTTTATTCGTTGGGTAATTTGAATGGGATTGTTTTGTATAACTGCTTGCTGGAGCAATTCATCTTCTGTATCAAGATAATAATCAAAACCAAGATTCCGTAGATACCGTGCAATTTTTTTGCTAATGGCACGATCTTCATATTGATGACTGATGAATAGACAGGGTTTTCCACTATGCTGAAGTTGATCTTTTTCCTCTAAGGGAGTATATTTTTTTTCTAAAGGATCAGCTCTGTTTTTTCCTTTAATCATTTTGGGGAATGGTTTTTAACTTTTTTGAAAAATCGATAGGTTGGAACGAACTCTAGGTTTTGACCTGTAGAGGATAAATCGGTATTAAATTTTGTAGGAGAAAAATAGAATCTAGGATACTCCTGTTTTAACTCATAGGTATTGTTTCGAATCTTAAAAAATCCTGACTCCAAATCACTATCATCTATAGGATATCGATCAAATTCTTCGAAGGAAAGAAAATGGTCGATGTTTAGGTCTATTTCCAAGTTTTTAAGTTTTGAGTATCTAGCTGCTGACTTTGTTTTATCTTCTTTGAGTAAAATCATTTCTAACTGGTTCCAGAATTTTTTAGAGAAAGCATGAGAATTTAAGTACTTCTTTGAAAAGTAAGTTTGATACCATGTTTCAAAATCTAAATCCTTTTCTGAAAATGGGATATTCAGATGCTCATACATCTCCATTTGCTTTTTAAAAACTTTCTTCATTCTAGGTTTTATAAACCATTTTGTCAGTGGATTTCTAAATAGGAATCCTAGTTTTTTTATAGAGTTGTTTATTTTTACAGACTCTACTCCCATTTGATTCGGACTTGTATTTGTATAAAATCTTGATATTTTTTTTATCTGTTCTTTTGATAATTTTGGGTGGTTTTCTTTGGGGATGATTTGGACGGTGTCATTAGTTGGATCATATAATTTTAATATCTTATTGTTATTAAATGGTTTAGTATCAACTCCGGATTGTAGTACATAAGCAAAAACTACTAACTCCCCTTGTGTCCACCAAGAATCTAAATAATCTTTGGAACCATAAATCCAAAATTCATCGCAGTTTATTATTAAGTCATTGTCGATAATACTTAATAATTGCCACCTTCTATGTTCTGTAAGTAGTTCATTGTCGTATACTAATGCTCCATTATTTAGATATTGTGCACTTTTTCTCGAAGGATGATATTCTCCTTCCTTGATTCTATTCGCTAATTCGCCTACAGAATGTTTGAATTTTTTAGGGAAATTTGAATTTGTTCTATTTTCATACTTGGTTCTGAAGCTGATGAATACATTGGTTTCCTGTATTTTATTCTCTCTGAATTTCTTTACTTCATTTTGTATTATTTTAGCTTGATTTTCTATTTTTTTTTCCTCCTCTGATCTTTTTAATAAGAGCGAGTCAATATTTTTTTTCAAAAAAGATACTATTTCCTTATTGGTCAATTCCTTAGTGGTATAGTCTGGATATCCGCCTTTGATTATGGAGAAAAGATTTACCGGTAAATAATTTCTGCTGATGATGACTACGTAAGGAAGGTGTTTCATTAGCTCGTTAGCTATATCAAAATTATTCGAGTCCTCTTCCCTTGTCGCATCAAAAATTATTAAATCCATTTTGAGGCAAGCATGCGAAAAAAGATCTTGATTAATCTCTTCCTCAAACCTATTGCCAACATAAAAAACGACTTCTTTATTGGAAAAGAGTTCTTCTAGTTTGGGGATCAGCTCTAATCCTTTTTCAGATTTGGCTGGAAAAAAGACAACATTTATATCTTGATTATTTACCATTTGACTGAGGTTTTTCAATTTCAAAGGTTTATCGGTCTTTACACCAAAGGACAATCTTGCCATAACGGTCTGCTTTTATAAACTAACTGGAATCGAATGAAGGATATTTGGCATTGGTATTCCCAATAATCTACTTTTTATGATTATCAGTTTTTAATAAACTGAAATATATTTCCCAATAGATCCTCCTCCTGTTTGCAGTTTATACTCCGATTAATACAATGGTAACAGAAGAATTTCTTATTTTAGGTCAGCTATTCGCCTTCCACTTGCTAGGATGACTTAGATGAACTAAATTTCCAGACAAATAATTTTTAGAAATCGCTTTTGAGCTACTCCAAAAAGTGGTTTGAATAGGAGCTATAGTTTTCTGGTCTAGCTGATGCACAGAACTATAAATACCTTTTCATAATCCTTATTTATTGGCAAAATCCATGTTTTATAGCGGTAAAACCATATAGCAAAGGTTATATAGGTTTCCTTTTCGAAGCCTGTATCTTTGTGCTAGTGGTTGAATAACGGAGGTGCTTTGGATGAAATCAATATATCTATTATCTAAATAAAAAACGAAAAATCATGAACGCAAACAATGCACAACAAATCGGTGGTCTAGTACTCAAAACTTCAGAATTGCTCACCATCTTAAACGAACCGGATACGGTTGGTCTTGCTTTTGGTTTAAGTGAAGCTGGAGAATGTAATAATGTAGACTTACTAGTCTATCGTGTTTTTTCAAAAAAGGACTCCTTATTTGGTGAATTGAGAACGGTGAATGAGCGCTTGGGGGCAGAAAGTTATGCTAGTATTGCGACTAACGTAGATTTGTTCCAATTCGAATATTTGGCGGCTTTGCGTACCTGTAGATTTGATTTTTCTTTTTTAGAAAAAAGTATTTTTGAACGCTTGGTTAAAGATGGAGAACCGGAAGTGTTTATTAGTGGTGTTGTACAAGATCATGGAAACCTTGGTAAGGTGAAAGGAGAGTGGTTTACTTTTAAAATAATGCCTAGAAAAGAAGTTCTGGAAGGGGCGAGAAGTTTTGGTGGAGAACCAGATCATTTTTTCATGCCTCCTTGTCCTCCGATTTGGACGCGAGATGTCGATACCACAGAGAGTATTACCTTTATTTAGGGTTTTAAAAAATGTCGGGACTTATTGACTTCTTTTGATTGAGGTAAGAAGCCGATAAGTGCCGATGTAACCCTCTAATAAATTTTGAGTTCAACCAATCCTGAATTTTTATGAAACTCTGTTAGAGTTTATTCTAAATAATTTCGTAT
>CAYQRA010000177.1:0-10497 GCA_964419315.1 uncultured Saprospiraceae bacterium
TTCCAAATATTTTTACGACGATAAAGGGAGCCAGATTTTTCAACAAATCATGGACATGCCCGAATATTATTTGACCAATGCTGAATATGAAATTTTAGAAACTCAATCTAAAGCGATCGTTGCAGCCTTAGCTTTCGAAGGGCATTTTAACATCGTTGAGCTAGGGGCAGGGGATGGCTTGAAAACCAATAAACTCCTGACCTATCTGGTTCATCAAAAAGTGGATTTTACTTATATTCCTGTTGATATTTCTGAAGGAGCAATGGTGGAGTTGCGGAGTAAGTTATTGAACAAACTGCCAGAATTATCTATCCAGCCTTTGGTGGGTGATTATTTTGAAGTGTTGGAAGAGGAGATGGGAGCGAAAAACAGCAATAATTTATTTTTATTTCTGGGAAGTAATATTGGCAATTACGATGAAAAAGAAGCAGTCAACTTGCTTGAGATGTTCAACAGCTATATGAAGCCAAAGGATAAGTTACTGATCGGTATTGATCTCAAAAAAAATCCCAATACCATCAAAAAGGCTTATGATGATGATCAGGGGATTACTCGTTCTTTTAATCTCAATTTACTGAATCGAATCAATCGAGAATTAGGAGCTGATTTTCAACTGGATAGCTTCGATTTTTACAGTACTTATAATCCACAAAATGGCGAAGTACGGAGTTACTTGATCAGCTTGAAAGACCAGAAAGTATACATCGATGCTTTGAAAAAAAGCTTTGATTTTGCAGCCAATGAATTGATTGCCACGGAATTATCGAAGAAATATGCTTTAGAAGAAATTGAAGCTTTGGCGGCGGCTTCAGGATTTCAATTCCAGAAACACTTTTTGGATAGTAGAAATTATTTTGCCGATAGTCTTTGGGTAAAATAAACACTCCTTTAATCGCGTTTTGCTAAAAAATCCTCTTTGATTTCCCCTTTACGTACTCCCGCTTTCGGGGGTGTCGTTTTAGTTGCTTCCACGGGAAACGCCTAATTTGTTTTCTTCCTTTTTATTTTTTTAAACCAACCTTTGCAATTCTCTATCCTTTCCGCAAGACTTGTCAAGTAAGCATTATTTCTATTGACTTTAGTGTACTCCTTTGATTCTGCTTGGGAAAGCAAGGGTACCGAATGCTGTTTTCTCTTTTTAGTTTAAGTTTTGACTGATAGACTAAACCAAAATCGGATTAAGCTGTTTGCTTTACTACCCAAACGGACTCCTTTGTGAGAAAAATTATAAGACTGTTATGAATAATAGATTAGCTGAGAATATTAAGTTGATTCGCAAACAGAAGTGGAAACTTAGCCAAGACAGATTTGCGTCTTTACTTGATTCAAGTCGAAGCAAGATTAATTCCTATGAAAATTCAGGCGTAGAACCATCCATTGCCTTTATGGTTAAGCTACAAGGATTGACAGGAATCTCTGTTTCCAAGATATTTACTGCTCCCATTCCCATAGATTCTATTCCCTTAGAACCAATTATTGATAATCAACGAGAGCCCCATTTCATTTCAGATGGTATTGGTGTGTCCGGCAATGGCACTGCCTATTCGGATTTCGAAAATATTGTGATGACTCGTTTTTCTGCCTTAGAATTGAGGTTGGGAAGAATGGAGGATTCGTTGCGGAGCAGAAATGGATACAATAGCTAGGATTAGAAAAGCTTTCTAATATCTTATGCTTTCCGATAAAAAAGGGATTGACTGCAAAGTCAATCCCTTTTTTCATTAATAAAAAATGTCGGATTCATGCTAAAATAGATATAAAATTTTTTAGCATAAACGCTAGTGATTCCCTGTTAAATCAAAGATTGTAAAGACATAGCAACACTCATATCTCCTTTGATTTTTACTTTACCACTCATGACAGCCATCATTGGATTGAGGTCTCCCGCAACCAAAGATTGAAAATCTTCTTTAGTGATGATGATCAGGCAATCTGCGTCTTTATTGTCTTGTGAGACCGTATTGGTGTCGCCAGTACCATCTACATAGATATACTCTCCTCCAAAATCAAATTTTAAGGTTTTTCCTAAGGGATCAGCACTGCCTGCTTTCTCTGTAATCCCACTTACGATGCTTGAAAAGTCCATTGTGTATGTTATTATTATGGTTATCAAAAAGTTAGAACGAGGTCGCAATATAAGAAATAGAGTTTGTTCTAAGTAGCAGAGAATGAATATTTTAGCCTACTAACTCTATAAATACCAAGTCCTATCCTCCCGATTATTACCTAAAATGATAAGCCATTTAAGAATATCACCCGATTGGGTGATTCTACTCTTTTAAATCCTACCTAAATTTGTCCTAACACTTACCTATATCTCCAAACCAAAAAAACAATCATGAAAGCTATTGCTCAAGCTAGTATTACCATCTTCCTACTTTTCCTTGGAATCTTACAAGTTCAAGCACAAGAATGGAAAGGCATTCTACCCTTTGCCGATTTCCACCATTATTGGGATGGATACTTCAACGTCGATGGGATGATTATTCTCGTAGGACAAGAAGGTCGGATTATGAAATCTACCGATAAAGGCCAAACTTGGGGGATTACCGATCATTTGATGGAAGAGGATTTTATCCATATCCAATTGATCCCAAATACTAATGAACAGGTCTTTTTGGCCGCCTCCGCTTCCAAACTTTTTAAATCAACAGATGCTGGTGATTCTTGGGCGAAAGTCTCTGGCGTCGAATTTTATGAACTCATCGATATGGATGTGATGTCCAAAGATATGATCATCGCGAGTGATCGGAATAGTACTTTATTGAGGTCTACGGATCAAGGAGATAGCTGGGAAAGTTTGCCTATTATTTCAGAGACAACTACGCTGAGGGATTTTGCGGTGTTGAATGAAAGCAAAGCTTGGACGGTAAGTCTCCATGGGGAAGTCTATACCACCAATGATAGTGGAATGACATGGGATTCTATTACCAAGGTGCCATTTAGCAGTGTTACCCAAATCACTTTTGTCGATGAGAACATTGGTTATGCTGCTGGCAATAGCAATAAGTTTTACAAAACAACAGATGGTGGACTGACTTGGGAAGATCAAGCTCCGGCGAATTTTACCCCTCGTCCAGTTGAGTTAGTAGCCAAAAACGAAAATGAATTATTCTTGATTACTTTCTACGATATTGGATTGATGAAATCTGTTGATGGTGGAGCTAATTGGACTAGAGAATCGGCCTCTTATTATGTAAATAATCGCTATCAATCCATTGATTTGTTAGAAGATGGAACGCTCTGGATGACCGGAGATTATCAAACCATCACTTCCAGTACGGACAATGGCGATAATTGGACAGAACTTTTTGAAGCTGATAAATTTGCCAAAAGTTTTGTGGCCTTTTCTGATCAAGGAGTAGGTATTTCTGCTGGAGCAGGCAACGAAGTTTATAAGTCCCTTGATGATGGCGAAACATGGGAGGTGGTCGATATGATTGACTCGCGTTCTTCAGATATCGCCCTTGGAAAAGACGGCGCTTTCTTTATCACCAATACCACTAGAGGGATTTTAAGAAGTATTGACAATGGAGAGAACTGGGAATATGTATTGGAGAGAGCGGGGCTTTTTAGAAAAATAGCAAGTTCGCCCAATGGAACCTTGTTTGCCACGGAACAAGATGGTTCTAATAATTATATCCACCGATCTTCCGATAATGGAACGACTTGGGATAGCATTGCTTCGCCGATGGATCTAACTATTTATCAAATGGGGATGATGTCCGATCAAATTGGTTTTGCAAGCAAGGGCGCTGAGCTCATTCAAACGACCGATGGGGGAGCAAGCTGGGATTTGATCGACGAAGATTTTGATGGCGATTTTAGAGTCTTCGAATTTTTAAATGATCAAACGGGATGGATCGCAACTAGAGTGGCCCTATACCAAACCAAAGATGGTGGAATGAATTGGGATTCTCTTACTGCTGTTCCTGATAATTTTTTGAATGGAATCGCCTTTAAAGATGAGCAAGTAGGTTGGCTTATTGGAGGCGATAGTCGTCAAGGCTATATCTACAAAACCATTGATGGTGGTGCCACTTGGGAATTGGATTTTAAAGCGCCTTATGTTTTATACGACATTGAGATTTCGGATCGAGCAGAAGATCAATTGGTGGTCTGTGGTGCTGGTGGGCAAATGATTTATGGAAGCATTGGAGTGGTAGCCGGAGGACGTTCTCCTTGGGAAACTCAATCGCTGAGCGTCTATCCCAATCCCGGAAATGAGTATATCCAATTCGATCAGGATTTTAAAAATGCCACTTTAAAAATCTATAATGATCTGGGACAATTGGTGCTAGAAAAAAATTGGAAAAATGAGAACGCTCCGCAGATTGATATGAGCGATTTTCCAATTGGAAAATATTACATCCAAGTATTGGAAGCTGCGGATATTTGGGGAACGAAGTGGATGAAGTTTTAGGACCAAAAAAATGATAAACAAGAAAGGCGATATCCGGAAGGTATCGCCTTTCTTGTTTTTATTTCTCAAAAGAAAATAGCATTCCTTTGCTATAATGGATTTTCCACCTTTCCAATAAAAAGCGGCGCATAAGAATCCGCTTTCCTTATTACAAAAGCAAAAGGTCTATCAAAATTGATCTCTAGGGAGGCAGACTGATAAGCTACTCCGCCAATTGTTATCGCAGCACCTTCAATGCCTTTTTCATCGAACTTAATATAGGTATCATGCAAGACTCTAGACAGATACAGTTTTCTACCAATTCCTGTTCCCATTGTATGCAAATTAGCATCCGATTCCGAAAAGAGATCAATCATACCCAATTCTCCTAGAGCAGTTTGCAATTTCTGTTTTCCAGTAAGTTCAAATTGTGGGAGATGAATGGTGAAGTCTCCTTCTTGGCAAGACTCCACGGAGTGGATGAAGATTTCTTGAAAATTTTCTTTTTGGATGATTTGGTCAATAGAAATATTTTTATCTGCAGGTACGAAAAGATTGACTATGTATTGATTATCCTTCAATGGTAGTTCGACCATGTCTAAGGTTTCCCCTTGATGGACAAAAGTATAGGAATGCCTTTTCATAAAAGGTATATTGATAACGGCTCCATCCTTTTTAGTAAAGTCGGCATCAAAGGTTTCTTCAGGATCGAATCCAATTTCCCAATCAGATTTGAAGTAGAGCGCATTCATAAGAAAAGCGACATCGGTTCCATTTATCCCATCGAGTACTTCTTCAATTTTACCTTCGGTATTGTCTGCTCCCCATTGGTTGATGGTATTAAGGCTAGCTGGATTACTGAAATCAAATTCACCGAGTTCTGCATCATAGGAAGTATTGACCTTGTTTTTATAATCTTCAAGAAGGCTAATCCGCTTGGGATCAGAAAAAAGAGCATTCGCCATTTTTAGGGAATAGGCATCAGAACCATCATTGAGCCAATCCAAATAATTAGAGTAACTTTCGGAAGTGGATGGAAAGGTAGAAATAGCTTCTCCAAGATTCAATGCTTGAGCTATTTGAGCTTTGGTTTCACAGTCGGCTCCTTCGTAGATCATCAATAGGACAGAATAAATGCTGACGGGAGATTGTAGCAGATTTCCAGATTCTAGTTCCGCTGATTTCCTGAATAAGTCGAAAGCAAAATCAGTAGTGGCTTGAATTTGATTTTCTAAATCGCTAGTAACAATTGTATAAGAATCATTACAGCTTGTACCCGGCAGGGCAAAATCATTTTTGTCTGAGTCATTAGGATTACATGCTCCGATCAACAGAATTGCCAATAAAAGCTGGCGTTTCAAAATTTTCATATTTTTAGGTTTTAATTTTAAATACGATACATTTTGTAATAGGGTATTGAACGGGCAGGTATAGTCTTCTTATTAAAAGATATTCTCAAAGGAATGGAATACGATAAGAATAATTGAAGATACTGTAAAAAAATTGTTTTCCCTAATAGACAAGACTCAGTGGTTGATTGCCAACTACTGAGTCTTATTGCTTGTTCGATAAATACTCGATTCAATTCATTCTTTAGGGAGTCTCTTAGACTATCAAATCCCTTGCTTCCGCTGGCTATCTTAGGAAATGGATGCGGGTAGGATTTTTTATTGTTTTACTCCTCAAAAGAAAATAGCATTCTTTTGCTACAAAGGATTTTCCACCTTTCCAATAAAAAGCGGAGCATAAGAATCCACCTTTCTTACTACAAAAGCAAAAGGTCTATCGAAATTGATACTTGGCGGAAGAGAAGTAACGTTTACGCCAACGGTGGTGATCGCAGCACCTTCTATGCCTTTTTCATCTAGCTTGATATAGGTATCGTGTAAAGCTTTGTTGACAAATAAATTTCCATCCATTCCACTTCCCATTGGAGTTAGATTAGCATCTGATTTCGAAAAGATATCTTTCATGCCCAATTCTATTAGTACCGTTTTTATGTCTTCCTGTCCTTTAAGTTCAAATTTTGGGAGATTAATAATAAGTCTTTGTGCTTCGCAAGATTCCACGGAACTGATAAAAATTTCCTTTAGATTTTCTTGTTGGATAATTTCGTCGATTGACACATTTTCATCAGCCGGTACGAAAATATTGACTACATATTTATTATTCTTCAATGGCAATTGTACTAGGTCCAGAGTCTCTCCTTTATGGAAAAAGGAAATTTCATCTCTATTCATAAAAGGTACATTGATGACCGCTCCATCTTTTTTTGTAAAGTCCTTCTCTTTGGTGCGCTCTACTTCAAATCCAATTTTCCAATCCGATTTGAAGTAAAGTGCATTCATAAGAAAAGCCACATCGTTTCCACCTATCTCATCGAGTACTTTTTCAATTTTTCCTTCGGTTTGGTTGGCAGCCCATTGATTGATGGTCTCAAGTGCAGACGGACTGCTAAAATCAAGTTCACTTAGTTCCGCTTTATAGGAAGTATTGATCTTGTCTTTATAATTTTCGAGAAGGCTAATTCGATTGGGATCTGAGAAAAGAGCATTGGCTATTGTCAAGGAATAAGAATCGGAATCATCATCCATCCAATCTAAGTAATCTGCATAACTTCCATTAGGAGAAGGAAAAGTAGAAACAGCATCTCCAAGGTTTAAAGCTTGAGCTATTTGGGCTTTGGTGTCACAATCTGCTCCTTCGTAAAGCATCAATAGGGCAGAATAGATACTGACAGGAGACTGTATCCTGTTTCCTGATTTTAATTCAGTTGACTTTCTAAACATATCAAAAGCAAAGTCAGTTGTCGCTTGAATATGGTTCGCTAAATCACTGGTAACTATTGTATAAGAATCATTGCAGGTCGCATCAGAAAAAATCGAATTATGGTCTACCGAATCATCAGGATTACAAGCTAGGAGCAATAGGATGGGGAGTAGAAAACGGAATTTCATAGGATTCATATTGGTAGTTTTCTTTTAATAACGTTATTTTTTTTGGAAAGGTTGGTTTCCTAGATTAGTTTTCGGAAAAATGAAAAGGTGATACCTGCTCGATATCACCTCTTTTTATAAGATTTTTAGAAAACCTTATTTTTCAAATCCGACCAATTTAGGCGCTAAGGAAATGTACCGCCTAAAGGTCTAAAGATTTATTCGATAAAATCTTGATCCATTTCATTGGTCGGTAAGCTTCTTGGAAAATCAAATCCAATACGACCGCTATCTACCTTGGGAGATGGAATGCGCGCAAAGCTCTCCGCCTTACCCCGGAAAAAGGCATCTACCCGCCCCGTTAATCCTTTCCAGAAAATCGTACTAATCGGAAGATCTGTTTCTTCTTCGCGATAAGCGACTTCGATTCCAGAACCTCGGCGATACACCTCCGTGCTGATGATACAGATAAAAGCCAAGATGACACTGAATCCGACAAAGAAAGAAAAGAGGCCACCCCAGAAATTGGCATTCTTCGAATGAGAATCCTGAACGGCCGTTAAAGCTTTTTCTCCTTTGGCAATAGATCGATGCAAGCTCGCTTTTTCTGCTTCAATGGCACGGTCTTTTTTACTTTGCCAAGCATCGAGTTTGTCGGAATACGCACTTTGGAATCCAGCAATGGCATTGGCTTTTTCCGTTTCGAGTAGCGCTACTTTTTTGCGATATTTATCGCCTTGACTCTTGGCCCATTTTAATCCTTGCGCATACTTACGGTCGTACTCTTTTACCTTAAGGGAAGCCGTACTAATGCGAGCGTCATACTGTGCATGTGTTCCGGCAATCACCTCCGAATGGTTGTCTTTGATCAATTGGAAATCATCGCCGAAACGGCTAGAAATGTCCTTGACTTGACCTTTGTATTCGGCGCGCAATGCGCTGGCATCAAAAGTGGCACCTACCGGTACACTCGATACAAAAGCATGATTGATGCCATTGGTCGATAAGCGAAAAGAAAGCACTCCGATACCAATGGTAATGGCGGTGACAATGGCAAATAGTCCAATGTACCAAGCGTTCTTCAATCGTTTCCATACCAATGCTCTAGTAAGCACTTGTAGGAATTTTCGACCACCCAATTCTAAGATGGCCACGACCAATAACATGGCTACGATAGAGACGAGGATGGAAACAAATTTTGAGCTTCCTGCCATTTCACTTTGCGTGATGTACCAGATCGTGATGGCTTCGGTTAGTCCACTAATGATTTGTGCGACTTTGCCGATGATGTCAATACTCGGTGCGATGGGCCGAAATAAATTATAGAAATCGGAGTTGGTAGCTGCGGTTTCTTTCGCTTTAAGTTTTACTTGTTTATTCATGATAAAAAAATTAAGTAAAGTACTGCTCTCTAGTTTCTAACTAAAAAGCAATCCTTCGAATCACAAGCACTCAAAAAGTACTTTGATTCAAAATGAAAATAAGCTGAGCGTATTGCTCAAGCATGAATACTCGTAAAAGCTAATTGGAAAACGCTATCGGAAGGTGGGATGGAAACCCGGAATAAAAAGATGGATAGGATAATTACAACCAAAATAAAATGTCTTACCTAATTTATACGATGAAAGGCTATTTTGGTCACATTTTGCAGCTTTAGAACCTTGAAAAGCTAGGTTTTTTAAGGGTTTTGGAGCTTTTTGGAGGAATAAGGAGTTTTTTTTGTGTTAAAAAATGCTTTTGAAGTGGAACTACTATTGAGGAATATTACTTTTAGCAATAGCCTTAAGCCTGTCTGTGGGTAAGGATAAGTTAGGAAAGAGGACTTTATTTTTCTAACAGCACTAATTTATTTAAATTTATGGTAAAGAGAAATTCGTGATCTGATTGGCTATCCCAAATTGCCCAGATCCAATACACTAGGAAAAAAGCACGTGCATCATGAAGCAAAAAATCAAAACAGCCCTGCAGTTTACAAAAAACGTTTTTGTAACCGGAGCTTTGACGGAGACGAGCCGCAAAGTGGAAGTGGAAATCTGTCGCTACCTTTCCAAAGAAGAAGATCAAGTGATTGTAGAATATGGAATGGGGCATGGAAATATTACCCGAGAGATTTTAAATAATATTTCTCCAGGATCTAAGCTTTATGCTTTTGAAGTGAAAAAAGAATTTTGTGAGCACGTCAGAAAAACCATTAAAGATGATCGTTTGATTATCATTAATGATGGTGCCGAAAAGGTGAAAGAACATATCAAGGAAGAGGTCCACGCGGTCATTGCTTCGATTCCCTTTTCTTTTTTCTCCAAAGAGAAAGGACTAGGAATTATCCAAGATTCTTATGACCTTTTAACTAAGGATAGTTATTATAGCCAAGTCCTTTATACCAAGTCCAATTTCAAAAAATTCCAGATGATCTTTGAGGAATGTGAAATAAAAAAACTACCTAATTTTCCAACCGAATATATTTATCACTGTCGTAAAAAAAGCTAGTCGCGAGCGAGTCCGCATTGGTTTAATGCTGTCCTGCTGGGTTTGATTTCTTCTGAAATTCGTAGAACTTAGAATCTGGGAGGGATGATTTGGTGTGTTTTGAACGCTGCGTTTTAAGCTTTGGTCTAGAAAGTTTCGATTAATTGATTTTTGCATTTATTCTGCATTGTTGCTAGACAACTTCTTAATCATCAATCAACAAAAAATGAGCAAGGAAAATAAAATAATAAAATCCAAAAATGCGCTTTGCCTCTTATTCAAAGAGGGGGCTGTGCTCCCAAAGGAACTTCAATATATAAAAGAAAATTTTTGCGGAAAAGTAGTTGAGCATCCAGAAGAAATAGGCAATGACTCTAGTGAAAAAAAAATCTATGTTTGTGGAGACCTAGACCAACTTAAACTGGTGAAAGGACCACTTTTTGTCCTCAAAGAATTTTCCACCAATTATGAAAATTTCAGCAAGACTGATATTCACTTTGTGGAGCTGGGAGAAATTCCGGTGCTTATTGAAAATGTTGGTGTTTATTTTAGGAGCTTATTTAAAGCAGGAGATTTCTTTAATAAAATTAAGGAAGAACATGAGTTCCAGGATTTGACGGAATCCAATAAACCGGGGAAAGCTTTGAGAAAAGGCATTTATAGCAAAAGTCAAAGTCAATAAAGTAATTAGAA
>CAYQRA010000178.1:0-10492 GCA_964419315.1 uncultured Saprospiraceae bacterium
TACCATAGAAGAAAAAACACGTAATGTAGACCTGACGGAAAAAGGAGCAGAATTCTTAGCCAAAGGTATAGAGGATCCTCAGTTTTTCATTATGCCAGATATTGCCACAGAGATGATGGAAATTCAGGCGGATGAGGAAATGTCGATGGAAGATAAGGCAGAGAAAAAGGAAAAAGTAATTCAAGATTTTTCTATTAAGTCTAAGCGTTTGCACTCTATCAACCAATTGTTGAAGGCTTATACAATGTTTGAGAAAGATGAAGAGTATGTCGTGATGGATGGGCAGGTGAAAATCGTAGATGAGCAAACAGGACGGATGATGGAAGGACGTCGCTACTCAGATGGTTTGCACCAAGCTTTGGAAGCAAAAGAAAATGTAAAAGTAGGAGACATCACGCAAACCTATGCTACGGTTACCTTGCAGAATTACTTTAGAATGTACCACAAGCTAGCGGGGATGACGGGTACAGCCGAAACAGAAGCCGGGGAGTTTTGGGAAATCTATAAACTGGATGTGGTGGTCATTCCAACCAATCGTCCAATTGCAAGAGATGATCGAGATGATATGGTTTTCAAAACGGGTCGAGAAAAATACAATGCCGTAATTGATGAAATTGTGGCACTCAGTAATGCTGGACGTCCAGTATTAGTAGGTACTACTTCTGTGGATATCTCAGAAAAACTGAGTAGAATGCTGAAGATGAGAGGCATTGACCATAATGTACTGAATGCCAAGCAACACCAACGAGAGGCGGAGATTGTAGCGGAGGCAGGAAAGCCCGGAAAAGTAACTTTGGCCACGAATATGGCCGGACGGGGAACGGATATCAAGCTAAGTCAGGGCGTTATTGACTCTGGCGGATTGGCGATCATCGGTACAGAGCGTCACGATTCTCGACGAGTAGATCGACAGCTTCGTGGTCGTGCCGGACGTCAAGGAGATCCGGGTAGTTCTCAATTTTATATTTCTTTGGAAGATAATTTGATGCGTTTGTTTCAATCCGAAAGAATCGCCAAATTGATGGATCGCATGGGACATCAGGATGGAGAAGTGATCCAACACTCCATGGTGAGTAAGTCTATTGAGCGTGCGCAGAAAAAAGTAGAGGAAAACAATTTTGGTATTCGAAAGCGTCTATTGGAATATGATGATGTTATGAATATCCAAAGAGAAGCTATTTATAAGAAAAGGTCAAATGCCCTTTCTGGAGAACGGCTTTCTGTGGATCTTCACACCATGTTTATTGGTTTGACGGAGAGCATTTATTATGAGTATCAAGCCAGTGGGAATTATGAAGGATTCCGACAAGAGTCTTTCCGACTTTTGGGAATGGATCCTAAAATTGGAGAAGCAGAATACAATGATGGAGATCCGCAAGAAGGATTAGAAGTTTTCCAAGAACAATTCCAAGAATTCTATGATCGCAAAGCGGGTAAGATCGCTGAGGTATTGATGCCGATTATCAGAAATGTCCAAGAAAACGAAGGACATCGCTATAAGCGAATTTCTATACCCTTCAATGATGGCCGTTCCAAACAACTACCAATCTCTGCGGGTTTGCAAGAAGCAATAGATAGCAATGGCGCTACCGTAATGAAAGATATTGAGAAAGCGGTGGCTTTGGCGGTTATTGATGAAGAATGGAAAGAACATCTTCGTTCAATGGACGAGTTGAAAGAATCCGTTCAAGCGGCATCTTTTGAGCAAAAAGATCCATTGGTAGTCTATAAGATGGAAGCTTATAATCTTTTCGAAGGCTTAATTTATAAAGTTAACGAACAAGTAACTTCTTATTTGGCTAAAGGAGTCTTAGAGTTCCAACAAGACCAAAGTCTGAAAGAAGCTCGAGAGCAAAAAACAGATCTTAGCAAAGTACAGACCAGCCGACCAGATGCTGCTGCTCGCCGTCGAGCTGCGGAAGGTGTTAGCCAAAAGTCTAAACCCGAAACAGTTGTTCGGACGGAGAAAAAAGTAGGAAGAAATGAAGCTTGTCCTTGTGGAAGTGGTAAGAAATACAAGCATTGCCACGGAAAATAAAGGATGACCGAAGGCCTCCCGCAGGCTGTAAGCCCTGATCTTGCGTCAGGTGGTCAAATGCGACAGCACTTGAATTGAGGGAACCTTCCTTTGGTTGGTCTTTGTCCAATTAAAAAGGGCAGGATAGAATACCTATCCTGCCCTTTGCTTTTGTCATAGGGTATTAAGCAAAAGCCCAAAAAACTACAAAAATTACATTTACATTGCTATTTTTTCAAGCAATGAGATTATTTTTCTTGGGGTCAAATTTTTTTACGAGAAAAACAAAGGAAGTATCTTTTTTACCAACATCTAAAATTTGACGGGTAACTTATATCAAGGAAGTCCAAAATTAATGATAAATTGCAATAAGAAAACACAGAGGGAATCACGATTTGAAAACGAGAACTTAAATGGAATTGGCAAGCTACATAGATCATACCGTATTAATCCCCGATTGTACCAAGGATGATATCACAAGAGTCTGCAACGAAGCAGTGGAATACGGTTTTTTTGCAATTTGCATTCCGCCTTATTATGTACGGTTGGCCGCAAAGTTATTGGAGGATACTTCGGTAAAAATTGCGGCAGTCGTTGGATTCCCAATGGGCTATGCAGCCATTCCAGCAAAAGTGGAGGAAATTAAAAGAGCCATTGATGAAGGAGCTGATGAGATTGATATAGTAGCCAATATCGCTGCGGTCAAAAATGGGGACTGGGCCCATGTTCGTAATGATATAGACGGAGTCACGATGGCCGTTCACCTCAAAGGGAAAAAGATTAAGGTGATCATTGAAGTTGCTTTACTTGAAGAAATAGAAATTTTAAAGATCTGTAATATTTGCAAAGAAGTAGGCGTTGATTTTGTAAAAACATCTACCGGCTATCAAAAAGGAGCAACAGTCGAGGGAGTTAAATTATTGAGAAACAACCTACCCAAAACGATAAAAATAAAGGCCTCTGGAGGAATCCGTACAGCAGTAGATGCTCGAAAAATGATCGAAGCTGGAGCAGAGAGAATTGGGACTTCCGCCGGAGTGGCCATGTGTCTAACGGAAACGGCAGATCGATAATCTTTTATAAGAATTCAGGACAAGCTTGCCTAGCCGGCAAGAAAGATTCTAGGTGATCTTGCTTATAAATCAAAATAGATAGATGAAAAAATTATTCTTCTTCACTTGCCTCTTTTCCCTAATAGCCAATTTTGCTTTTTCTCAAAGTATTAATGTAGAAGAGGAATATTTCGTTTCCCAAATGTTGGAACGTCATGTGCAAAATAATAAAGCAAAGACCATCACTTCAGGATGGAGAGTTCAACTTTTCTCTACCTCTGATCGAAATAAAGTAGAAGAAGCCAAACAAAAATTTCTAAGGGATTACCCAGGAATAAGTGTAGATTGGACTCATGCGAAGCCTTATTATCGGCTTCGCGCAGGGGCTTTTAAGACCAAACTGGAAGCCATGAAACTATTGCACCAGTTAAAAAGAGATTATCCCAGTGCTTTTCCTGCCAAAGACAATAATATCTCCTTCCGAGAAATCGTAGGTATCTAATCGCCAAGGAACAACTATTGAGCAATAAATACTTAGGGAAATGAGTAGGAGAAATGATTTTTTCCGCAACGTAGATTGGGTAACTTTTTCCTTGTACATTGGTCTGGTTGCCATTGGTTGGCTCATGATCTATGCAGTCGGCTATGATGAAGATAATCCTGCTTCTTTATTCAACTTAAATACCAACGCTGGCAAACAACTCCTATTCATTGGAATTTCCTTTGGAGTCTTGTTGGTTACGGCCATCATTGATTGGAAGTTTTGGCGAACCTTTGCCTATCCAATCTTTGCTATTGGTCTGATTCAGCTCGGAGCGGTGCTTGTTCTGGGAGTAACGATAAAAGGGGCGACGTCTTGGTATCGTTTTGGCGGATTTACCTACCAACCTTCTGAATTTGCAAAATTTGCTACTGCAGTAGCGATAGCAGCTTTTCTAAGTCAATACAATACCACCTTGAAAGACTGGCGATCTGTGATGACCGTTTTTGGTATCATGTTTTTGCCGATGGCTTTGATTCTTCTCCAGCCAGATGCTGGTTCTGCTTTGGTGTTTACGTCTTTTCTAATCGTATTGTACCGAGCGGGGCTATCTTCTACGATCTATATTTTTGGTTTTGCTACCTCTATCTTGCTGGTCTTGGGTTTGGTGTATGATCCTCGGATAATTATTGTCGGACTAATTTTGATCATCCTTTTGGTCTTTGTGACTAATTTCAAAGAAAAATTTCGCCTACTTATCGGCCTAGCTGCTTGGATGATTATCTCTGCGACCTTCCTCTACTTTGGTGTGGTCTATCCAATTCTGGGCATCAATCTTTTGGCGCTGATTGTGGGTTCTTATTTTTTATACAACCAAAGGAAGGGACAACTCGTTGGCCAGTTACTTGCTCTTTTCGTAATCGGTTCCGCACTTTCTTTTTCTTCGAATTATGCTTTTAATAATATTTTAGAACGCCACCAAAGAGACCGAATCAATGTTTGGCTTCGCCCTTCGATTTGTGATCCACAAGGGGCTCTCTATAATGTGTTGCAATCTAAAATGACGATTGGTTCAGGAGGTTTAGAAGGAAAAGGCTTCTTGGAAGGAACGATGACGAAACTCAATTATGTGCCCGAGCAATCAACAGATTTTATTTTTTGCACCATCGGAGAAGAACAAGGGTTCATCGGTACGGTCGGTATCGTCGGATTGTTTTTCTTACTGCTGATGAGGGTGGTGATGATCGCAGAAAGGCAAAGGTCTGATTTTTCTAAATATTACGCCTATTGCGTTGCTGGAATTTTGTTTATTCACGTTTTTATAAATATTGGAATGACCATGGGATTGGTCCCTATTATTGGGATTCCATTGCCCTTTATTAGTTATGGTGGATCCTCTATTTTAGGTTTTTCTCTCCTGATTGGAGTTTTACTCAAATTAGATAGCAATCGCTTGATTGGTTAGATCTTAGAATATAAGGTTCCGCTTGTCTGGGGCTTATTTTTCAAATATTTATCAAGGATTCTAGTCCCTCCATTCCCCCTGCTTCTCCTAGCTTGAACGCTCAACAAATGATTTATTTAAATGCAATTGCGGAAGTAGAGCAGACAAAAGTTTCCAACAAATCCAATATTCTCCTTTTCTTAGTGTAATTTTGCAAGCATGCAATTTACCCTCCAACACCGCGATCCTGGATCCAAGGCAAGAGCTGGATTGATCCAAACGGATCATGGAGAAATAGAGACTCCGATTTTTATGCCAGTAGGTACTGCTGGTACCGTAAAAGGTATTCACCAACACGAACTAGAAGAGGAAGTAAAAGCTCAGATTATCTTGGGCAACACTTACCATCTTTACCTGCGCCCTGGCCTCGATATCATTGAAGCCGCTGGTGGTTTACATGGCTTTAATGGCTGGAAAAAACCACTGCTAACCGATAGTGGAGGATATCAGGTTTACTCGCTGAGCGGTACGCGAAAGATCAAAGAAAAAGGCGTTACTTTCCGTTCGCATATTGATGGCTCCAAACACTTTTTTAGTCCGGAGGTAGCTATTGATATTCAACGAACCATCGGAGCAGATATCATCATGGCTTTCGATGAATGCACCCCCTACCCTTGCGATTATCGCTACGCCAAAAACTCTATGGAGATGACGCATCGCTGGCTAAAACGCTGTTGTGATCGCTTCGATGAAACAGAACCAAAGTATGGCTATCAGCAAACTTTTTTTCCGATCGTCCAAGGAAGTACTTATAAAGATTTGCGGATAAAATCAGCAGAAACCATTGCGAGTTTTGACCGAGAGGGAAATGCTATTGGTGGCTTATCTGTAGGAGAACCCGCGGAGGAATTGTATGCGATGACGGATTTGGTTTGTGGAATTTTGCCTAGCGAAAAACCCCGCTACTTGATGGGCGTTGGTACCCCTGCCAATTTATTGGAATGTATTGCTTTGGGAGTGGATATGTTTGACTGTGTATTGCCTACGAGAAATGCCCGTCACGGAGTTATTTATACTTCAGAAGGAACCATGAATTTTAGAAATGCAAAATGGAAAAGTGATTTAAGTGTAATCGATGAAAACAGTACCTCTTCTGCGAGTCGTTTTTACACCAAAGCTTATCTTCGACATTTGATGCATAGTGGAGAAATGCTGGGCGCTCAGATCGCTAGTTTGCACAACCTTAGTTTTTATCTTTGGTTGATGGGAGAAGCGCGCAAGCATATCATCGCAGGAGATTTTGCCACTTGGAAAGACAAGATGGTAGAAAAAGTTCAAAGAAGACTTTAGTCCTAAGAAGAAATACGATGGGAAGAAATATATTCATTGGCGATATTCATGGCTGCTTAGCTACTTTTAAAAGTTTGCTAATACAAATTGACCTTAACCCTGATAAGGATAATTTATTTTTACTTGGAGATTATATTGATAGAGGACCAAACTCAAAAGGGGTAATTGATGAAATAATAAGTTTGCAAGGAAGAGGGTATAAGATATTTCCAATTAGAGGAAACCATGAACAAATGCTAATATCAGATCATAATGCTGAAACCCAAAAAGGTTGGTTTGACATGGCCGATGAAGAATTTAAAAAGAGTTTTGGCATAAAAGATTTAACCGAACTTCCGATTGAATATATTGATTTTTGCAAAAGTTTGCCTTATTACCTGCTAGGGGATGATTTCATTGTGGTTCATGCAGGGATAAATTTTAGCTTCGAAAATCCTTTAACCCATTCTGAAGATCTGATGTGGATCAGAGATTGGTATGGCCATGTCAATTATGACTGGTTGCAAAATAGAAAAATCATTCATGGACATAGCCCTCAAACCCGACAAGAAATTGAAGAACAATTTCAAAGCTTTGAAGAAAAGCAGATTCTAAATATTGATTGTGGCGTTTACAATTCCTTGAATAAAAAGCATGGATTAGGAAATTTGTGTGCATTTGATATTACGAATAGGAAGCTCTTTTTTCAAGAAAACATCGAAGCGTATTGTAAATATTAAAGGCCTACTTATCAGATTTCATCACGACTTTTTAAACCACTTCAATATATTAAATCATTTTGTAAAAAAATATTGAGCAGCGCACAGGCTGCATACACCAGTTAGACGAGTCGAAATCTTCTATAATTTAAAACTGGGTTTATCAAATGTGCAACGAATGAAGGGAAACATTCGTTAATAACTAACGATTCTTTGGCTGCTCAACAAGGGAAAGGCCAAGGAACCAAGTTAAAAGCGTATAAACGCATAGAAACATGCTCTAAGAGTCCAACCTTATCAAGGATTAGTGACTCGTTGTTTTGTAAAGATTATTCATGCTAAAGAAAATTGATCGATATATTATTGGAAAGTACCTCTCTACTTTTCTATTCACTGTTCTCATCTTCACGTTGATTGCAGCGGTTATTGATTTTAGCACCAAGATTGAAGATTTTATCGAAGAAGACTGCACGATGTGGGAAGTGTTTTTCGAATATGAAATCAACTTTATGTTGATGATCGATGGTTTGCTCCTCCCCTTGTATGCCTTGATTTCTGTCATCTTCTTTACCTCTCGCATGGCCAATAATTCAGAGATTATTTCCATCCTCAATGCGGGGGTTAGTTTTCAACGTTTGTTAACGCCTTATCTCCTAGCGGCAGGAGCGATTACTGGGGTGCACCTGATTGGCAATCATTATGTGATTCCCAAGGCGAATAAAACGCGATTGGATTTTGAACATACTTATATTTGGCACCACAATAATAAAGGACAAACAAGTAATGTACATTTATTCTTAGACGAAGAAACCAAAGTTTTCATCAAATATTATCGCCGTAGAGATACCACCGCTCGGGAATTTCAATTAGAGAAAATAGAAGATAATAAACTAAAGGTTTTGTTGACGGCTGATGAAGCCATATGGCAAAGTGAAATTGGTAAATGGCGACTCAAAAATTATGAAGTGCATAGTTTTGATGGTTTGCAAGAAAGTTTAATCGTAAAAAAGGGAGAACACATCGACACCTTGATCAATTTGCTGCCC
Organism: uncultured Saprospiraceae bacterium; assembly: GCA_964419315.1. GTDB lineage: Bacteria > Bacteroidota > Bacteroidia > Chitinophagales > Saprospiraceae > CALLVY01. Next base: position 8,089 of record CAYQRA010000178.1, read on the forward strand.
AGCGATTTTGTCCGATACCTCAATCAAAAAGAGATGCTGATTACGCCAGAGCTGACTAGTTTTGTCTCGCGGGAGCGAGAACGGGGAGTCGGTAATACCAAGATTTACGAAATTGAAATTCAACGGCGAACTGCCGAGCCCTTTTCTATTTTGATCCTTACGATTATTGGAGTAGCGGTTGCTGCTAGAAAGGTTAGAGGAGGAATGGGTTTGCATCTTGCATTTGGTGTAGGGCTTGCCGCCATCTTTATTTTTCTCTCCAAATTCTCCATTACATTTGCCACCAATGATAATCTGTCTGCCGCTCTGGGAGTCTGGATTCCTAATATCATTTTTACAGGGGTGGCTGCCGTTCTGGCTTTACGTGCACAAAAGTAATAATACAGGTCCAATAACGGTACTTTCCCGCCCATCCAAGCTTAACCTAAACAATTTTCAAAAAATATTGAAAATAAGGAAATTTTAAGAAAACTTTAAGACTTTAGCTTAAATGGTTGATTGCCAGAAAGTTAATATAGGTGTTATAACATTTAATAAGTCTAAATGACGTAGCCTTGACAAATAGATGTTGCAACTTGTTTATTATTCCGTATCTTGTGTTTAAACATGTAACCCCTAATTTTAAGGACTTCTAAAATAATTTAATTATGTCAACAATAGAATTTGATAATCGTTTCCACCAATTGTCTACGATGTTGCAGTCCTTTGCTTACAAACTGACTAAAAACGGAGAGGACGCTAAGGATTTATTTCAAGAAACAGCGTTTCGAGCCATGACGAATAGAGATAAATTTCGAGCTGGAACCAATTTTAAAGCTTGGCTTTTCACGATAATGAAAAATATTTTTATCAATAATTATCGTAAAAAAGTAAAAGCGAATACGATCATGGATTCTACGGATAATATGTTTTATATCAATTCTGGTAAAAACGTAATTGCCAACGATGCCAGCTCTAATATCATGATGGATGAGTTGACTCAGATGGTGGAGAACCTAGAAGAAACGATGCGAGTTCCTTTTCTAATGCATTATCAAGGGTATAAGTATCAAGAGATTGCCGACCATTTGGAATTGCCATTGGGTACCGTAAAAAGTCGGATCTTTTTTGCTCGTAAAGAATTAAAAGAAAATGTAGAGCGTTTTTACCAAAGCCTAGAAGAAGCGAAAGCTTCTTAGAGCATGTTTCTAATAGAAATAAAAAAAATACGGAGGCGGCAACAATTGATTTTGTTGTCGCTTTTTTATTTCCTTTGCGCAAATTTGTAAAGGAGTAAGTCATTTACAAACAAGTTTTCTGCTTCATTCCTTACTTTTGTAAATGAAGGAAAATCAGGGAAAGCGCGACTTTACAAAGAAGCTTTTGAAATGGTATGCAAAAAGCAATCGACCAATGCCTTGGAAGGGAGAGAAAAATCCTTATCTAGTATGGCTCTCTGAGATAATATTGCAACAGACTCGGGTAGAACAAGGTTGGCCTTATTTTGAACGATTTAGGGACAAATACCCAAAGGTAGAAGATTTGGCGAATGCGCCAGAAGATGAGGTCATGAAATTATGGGAAGGCTTGGGTTATTATTCTCGAGCACGTAATTTGCACTTTACAGCCAAATACATTGCCCAAGACTTGGGAGGTGTTTTTCCAAAAACCTACGAAGAGATTTTAAGCTTAAAAGGAGTGGGGCCCTATACTGCCTCAGCCATTGCTTCTTTTGCCTATGGATTGCCGCATGCGGTGGTGGATGGCAATGTCTACCGAGTACTTTCTCGCTGTTTCGGAATTGATACCCCCATTGATTCGACGAAGGGAAAAAAACAATTTACCCAACTCGCAGATGAATTACTAAACCGAAAGAAGCCAGGAGAGTATAATCAAGCCATCATTGATTTTGGTGCGACCCATTGTACGCCCAAAAATCCAAGCTGTGGCAATTGTGAATTGCAGGATATCTGTATCGCATTTAGGGACGACAAGCAAGGGGCATTTCCGGTAAAGGAAAAAAAGATAAAAAAGCGGACTCGGTATTTCCAATATTTTATTGTGGAAAGCCCTGATGGGCTACTTTTGCACAAGCGAGTAGAAAAAGATATTTGGCAAAATTTATATGAGTTTCCCGTGCAAGAGACAGAAAAGATATTGGAAACTGCTGAATTGCTACAAGAAGATTTATTCCTGACTTTTACCTCGGGGGACAAGAATTCATTGCAAGCGGTTTCGCGTCCTTTTCAACAAATGTTGACTCATCAAAAAATCATTGCCATTTTCTGGGAAATTTCCCTTAGCCAAACCCCAGAATACGATAAGAACAAATATCTCCTAGTAGAAAGGAAAAACTTAAGTAAATTTGCATTTCCAAAAATTATTGATAGGTATTTACAGGATAAATCTTTATATTTAAAGATGA
>CAYQRA010000179.1:0-10423 GCA_964419315.1 uncultured Saprospiraceae bacterium
ATGTAATCAATTATAAAGAAAAGGACTATTATTTTTGTTGTGATGGGTGTAAGGTGTCTTTTGAAAAAGAACCAGCTAAATATGCTTTGGTAACAGCTGGAGAATAAGACTTTAGGTAAGCTTTAAGTAATATAAACACAATCAACTCTTGCTAAATTATTGCTCAAGCAACTCCATTCCTCTCCTTTATTATCAGACAAATAAATATTGCCAGTCGTAGTGCCAAATACTAAAGTATCACCGCTAATCGCCAGTGCATGTCGAAAAACGATATCAAAGCAATGGTCCTGTGGTAAACCCTTGGTGAGGCTTTGCCAAGTTTTGCCACCATCCTCTGTTCGACAAACCGCTAATGCTTGATTGGGAGCGATTCTTATTTCATCGCTTACTGCTGGAATAACCCAAGCTCGATCTGGATTTTGATGATCAATAGCCAAGGCAAAACCATAGTTGGCAATGCCCTCTTTGTCGCTGATCAATTGCCAGTTTTTAGCACCATCAGTACTTCTAAAAATACCACAATGATTTTGTTGCCACAATACTTTTGGGTGAGCGGCACAAGCAAATAAACGATGCGGGTCGTGCCCAATTTCTACATGAGGATTGGGTAAATAGGCGGCAATCAAACCCTTATTACAAGGATGCCAGCTTTGTCCGCTATCTTTTGTTTCGAAAATGCCAGCGCAACTGACCGCAATGTATACATGGTCATTATCGTTTGGATCGACAACGATAGAGTGAATAAATGGTTCACTTCGTCCAGTACCAAACCATTGTTGTTGGTTCATCCGACTTGGATGGTTCCAAAGCGCATCAACTAGCTCAAAAGTATGTCCATTGTCTTCGCTGAGAAATAATCCCCCCGGTTCGGTGCCTACCCAAATTCGATGAGGATACTTTTTTCCACCCTCTTGAATTGTCCAGATTTTTTTTAAAGTGGCTGCTTTTCCAGAACCCATTTTAGCATCAGTTGGATAAGAAGGCGGTTTGACACTTTGCCAGGTTTGACCTTCATCTTTAGAGAAATGAAGTTTTTGCCCCCAATGATGATGAGAAATACCTGCCCACCAAACATGGCTTAATTCATTGACATAAATAAGGGAAACGGGGAAGCCTAAAAAATGAGTAGATTGTATTTGCCAGTGCTGGTCTTTTTCTTCGAAAACAACTAAACCTTTTGTTGTTCCTATGAGTAGTTTTTGTTGCATAAAAGTGAATGCCTTTAGCTGATTTTAGCTTGAAAGATTGAAATAAAAAAGACTAGGAAAAATTGTGAATAGAGATTAAAAATTTGAACCAATAGCGATCATCCACCCGATAAAGCTTGGAAAATTAAGATTTCGTCTTCTTGTTCTAAGCGATCTTTTAAGGTTTGTCGATCTTCAATTAATTCACCTCTTACAAAAATATTCAAGTGCTTTCTTATCGCTCCTTTTTCATCCAATAAATAGTCGCTAATGCCAGGGTGCTTAACTTCGACTTTTTGGATTACTTCTGCTACCGTATTGCCACTAACCTTCATTTCTTCCAAGTCTGGAAAAAACCTTTTGAGTGCTGCGGTAAATTTAATTTTAGCCATTTTTCTAATTTATTTTCAGATATTAAAAATAAACATTTTTCTACACATTATGTCTAAGTACGGAGTAAAAATAAGCCCCTTGGCTTAAAGCAAAACACTATCTTCGAATAAACAACTTTTTATTTGCTCCTAACTAAAGTATTCTTATTTTGTTATTGAAATAATTCTTTAAACGCTAATCTAAAATAAGAGTTTAAAGTCCTAAAAAAAATAAAAAAATCAGATGAAAGAACTATTACCCACCATCAACGATTGGACAACAAACAATAAGCCTTTTGGTATTGCAACGGTTATTAAAACCTGGGGCTCTTCGCCGAGGCCGGTCGGTTCTGTACTATTGGTGTCCGAAGAGATGGAAATAGCGGGTTCCGTTAGTGGAGGCTGTGTAGAAGGGGCAGTTGTGAAAGCAACGCTTCCAATGATTGAATCAGGAGAGGGACAACAATTAGACTTTGGGGTTACCGATGAGGAAGCTTGGGAAGTTGGCCTAAGTTGTGGCGGAAAATTACAGGTCTATACAGAGCGTTTTTTAGCCTATGATAAACGCCCTGCCGAGCAAGCCGTTTGGCAAGGATTACAAGCGAATTTAAATAATAATCAAGCTTGTGTTTTGTTGACTCGTCTACAAGCGGGAGAAAGCCAACATTTTTTAGTCCTGCCCGACGGAACAGCCCTAGGGGGCGAAGTATCTGCTGATTTAATTGCAGAGGGTGTTCGAGTTTATAAAGAACGAAAAAATCAAATTATTGAAGAGGAAGAAGTCTCTTACTTTGCACAAGTTTTCCCTCGTCGTAGTCAGTTGCTAATTATTGGTGCCGCACACATTACGGTTGATTTGGTGACCTTGGGTAAAATGTATGGTTTTGAAACAATCGTCATCGACCCCAGAGGTATTTTTACCAATAAAACTCAATTTGAAACTGCTCCGGATCAATTGCACGAGAAGTATCCAGAAGAAGTATTATCGGACTATACTTTAGATGCTTATACCTATGCGGTTGTGTTGTCGCATGACCCTAAAATTGATGATAATGCATTGCATATTTTATTGAGATCGGAGGTGGGGTATATAGGGGCTTTGGGAAGCCGAAAAACTCAAGCAAAGCGGGTCGCGCGATTAAAAGACGCCGGGTTTAGTGAAGAAGAAATTGCTAAAATTTATTCTCCAATAGGTGTTGCTATAAAAGCCAAAACACCCAAGGAAATTGCGCTAAGTATAATGGGAGAGATTGTGATGACGAAAAATGCTTTTAAATGATAAGTCAAAGTAAGCGCTTAGTCAAATAAAATCACAAGTAAAGTAACGATGATTTAAATGCACACCTGGCATATTCATATTGCGGGACAAATACAAGGAGTCGGTTTTCGACCTTTTGTTTATTTATTAGCCCAAAAATTTAAACTAAAGGGTTCGGTGAATAATACCATTAGCGGAGTGCAAATTGAATTTAATGCCATTGAAAAAGTAGCTAAGGATTTCTATCAGCAGCTGATTAAAAATGCTCCGGTTTTAGCAAAAATTACCCAACATCAATTGCTTTTAAGTCCTCAGAAATCCTTTGCTGATTTTCAAATTATTCATAGCGATCTTTCAGGAGCCACGGACTTATTAATTACACCGGACTTTGGATGCTGTCAATATTGTCAAGCTGATATATCTGCTAACTCAAATAGGCGATACGATTACCCTTTTACGACTTGTACTCATTGTGGTCCCAGATATTCGATCCTCACAGCACTGCCTTATGATAGAGAAAGAACCACCATGGCCCCTTTCTCTATGTGTGAAAATTGTCAAGCAGAATATGATGATCCAATTAACCGCCGCTATTATTCGCAAACTAATTCTTGCGTAGCTTGTGGGATTCAGATGACTTTATGGGATGGCAATCAACAAGTAATATCTACAAGTTCTTCTAGTATAATAGACTTGGTTTGTTCTTATTGGACATCAGGTAGCATTATTGGCATTAAAGGGATTGGTGGTTATTTACTGACCTGCGATGCTAGTAATGAGAGCGCTATTCAATTATTAAGAAAACGAAAAGATCGACCTAGCAAACCTTTTGCTTTGATGTATCCGAATATGGATGCGGTAAAAAAAGATTTAAGCCTAAGCCATTCGGAAGAGAACGCATTGGAGAATACCGTTTCTCCGATTGTTCTTTTGGGGATTAAAGCAGAAAGTACTTACAAAGTTTCTTCTGCTTTAGCTCCTAACTTAACACAAATGGGAGTGCTCCTTCCTTATACGCCCTTGTTCGTTTTACTGCTAAAGAAATTTCAAAAACCCATCGTTGCAACAAGTGGAAATATTAGTAATGCATCTATTATTTTTGAAGATAAAAAAGCTCTAAATGAACTGACAGGGCTTGCTGATTTTGTAGTGACCAATAATCGACCAATCCTTGTTCCACAAGATGATAGTGTCCTAAAATTTTCGACCTTTAAAAAGCAGAAAATAATTATCCGGCGTTCTAGAGGTTTAGCACCAACTTACGTTAATCCCCAATTACAATGGTCGGATAAAAATATTTTGGCAACAGGAGCAATGCTAAAAAGTACGTTTAGTTTTTTACATCAAAACAACACTTACATCAGTCAATATTTAGGAGACTTAGGACATTTTGATGCAGAAGAAAATTATAAGCATGCGATTCACCATTTTCTAAGTTTATTGAAAGCAAAACCTGAAGTCCTACTTGCCGATAAACATCCCGAATATGCCACCACTTTATTTGCAGAATATTTATCCAAGGACTTAGCGATTCCAATTGAAAAAATACAACACCATATCGCTCATTTCGGAGCAGTATTAGGAGAAAATAATTTAATCCATGCAAAAGATCCTATTTTAGGAGTAATTTGGGATGGTACAGGTTTAGGAGCAGATAATCAGATTTGGGGCGGCGAGTTTTTTAAGTATGAAAATTACGATTTTATACGCGCTTTTCATTTCGATTATTTTGATTTTATATTAGGGGATAAAATGCCAAAAGAACCAAGGATTTCGGCTTTAGCTGCTTGTTGGGGAATCTCAGGAATGGAAGCGTTTTTAAAAAAGAAATTTACCAATACCGAATGGCAGATTTACACCAAAATACTGTCCAAAGAAAATCCATTAAAAACATCTAGTGTAGGTAGAATCTTTGATGCACTTGCCGCTCTACTAGACATTCTAGACCAACAGACTTATGAAGGAGAGGCCGCGATGCAATTGGAGCAATTAGCGACGGACTATTTTAAAGAGCATGGATTGGATTTTTCTTCGAGCTATTTTTCGGAAGAAATTCCTACTTATCGCCTGCCAACTAAGTCGCTGATGACAAGTGTTATCATGGACTTACAAGAAGGAAAAACAAAAGGATTCATTGCCGCCAAATTCCATTATTCTTTAATGCACTTGATCAAAATAATTGCCAATAATTTGAAAATTAAACAGATCGCTTTTAGTGGAGGCGTTTTTCAAAATGGCTTATTGGTAGATTTAATTCAGCATCATTTGGCAGAAGAGTTTACTTTATTCTTTCATCAACAACTGTCTCCCAATGATGAAAATATTTCCTTTGGTCAGTTGATTGTTCATCAAATTAATCAGTTAAAGAAACATTCATAGCTGAGCCAAGAACCACCGAATACAAAAAGTAATTTTATGACAACTCCCTCTCAAAAAGAGAAAAAAATAAAAATGCAACTCTCTTGCCCAATGCCAAAAATGGATTTTGAGGTGATTACTTTAGGACATGGTAGTGGTGGTATTTTGACCAATCGCTTACTGGATACTGGTGTTTTTAAACTCCTAAAAAATGATCTTTTAGACCAAAGGCAGGATGGAGCAATGCTTAACCTTAGGGGCAAAACTGCATTTACAACAGATAGCTTTGTGATTGCTCCTATCTTTTTCCCCGGTGGAAATATTGGGGAATTAGCCGTTAATGGAACCGTCAATGATTTAGCGATGTGCGGCGCAATTCCTCAATATCTGTCTTTGAGTTTTATCATTGAGGAAGGGCTGAAGATGACGGAGTTTTGGGATGTTTTAGTGGCGATAAAATTTGCATGCGAAGAGGCTGGCGTCAAGATCGTAACGGGGGATACCAAAGTTGTGGAGAAAGGAAAAGGGGATAAAATCTTTGTCAATACAACGGGTATTGGTCCAATTCATAAAAAAGCAAACATTGGTATTGACCGGGTTAAAGTGGGGGATAAAATCATCGTCAGCAATAATATTGCGACTCATGGTATTGCGATTATGTCTGTTCGAGAAGGTTTAGAATTTGAAACAACGATAGAAAGTGATACTCGAAATCTGAATCATATAGTCAATCATTTATTAGAGGAGTTTGGTCAAGATATTCATTTATTAAAAGACCCAACTAGAGGCGGTGTTGCCACTGTTTTGAACGAAATCGCCAGAGATACCCAATTGGGTATAGACATACATCATAAAACTATTCCGGTGGAGGAACAAGTAAAAGGAGCTTGTGAAATTTTAGGTTTGGATCCATTATATGTCGCCAATGAAGGGGTATTTATTGCAATTGTGAATGAAGAAATAGCCGATGATTTGGTGAAGAAATTGCAGACCTATGCGTATTGTAAGCAAGCAACAATCATTGGGGAGGTGGTGGAAAAACATCCTCGGCAAGTGGTGCTAACAAGTGCGATTGGTGGCAAAAGAGTGGTGAATATGTTGGTGGGAGAACAGCTCCCGAGGATTTGTTAATGCTGGGGTTTTAAGTGACGCAATCCAATACTCCTTGCCCTCAGTTTTATTTGATACCCCACAAGCTAAAACTATGAAAACTATAATTTTAATTAGAAGTTTTCAACAAAAAACAAACTGTTCGTTACGACTTACAAATCGTAAACGGATCAAGGTTGAGGTCTCTGACCTCGAATTCTAAGTAGGCTATAAATTTTACCAACCCAAGGAGTGGTGTCGGTTGGGAGACCTACACTTAGATCCGCCTATTACCGAAGGCAATAGCGAACAATCGGGTTTACATTTTTGGTTCTCTGACAAATCCCGTGTGTGAGTCAACCAAAAATAAGAAGCAAAAAGCGACTAAAAGGAGCGTTTGTTCTTCTTTTTGGTTGACCACGGGATTTGTCTAAGAACGACATTTTTTAAGGGCAGTATGTTTTCTAGGAGAAAAAATGAGGTGGGGTGTGAATAGACTTTAAGTGATGCAATCCAATACTCTTTGCCCCAGTTTTATTAACTCCTAGGTTTTTTCAATAGTAGCCTTAAATCCTAATTGCTCTCATTTTCCAATACGAAAATTCACTTATTAATATTTTTTTCCTATATTTATCATCTCCACGCAACTCAGGTTTTTTACCAACATTAAAAAAATAAGTTTGATGAAGACATTTTTTACCTTTCTCAAGGTAGGACTGGTTTGCTTGTGCCTATCTCTCAATACCTCTCTTTTTAGCCAGATTGTTCAACCCTGTGTCGAATGTGCCTGCGCAGTTCCGGATTGTATTTACGGGGGCTTCGATTTTGGAGTAAGCGGAACGCTGCCAACATCTCCAAACCCTACAGCTCCATATCCGCTTTGTGGTGGAGGTTTTGTACCTAATAATACTCAATGGTACGCATTTGTAGCTGCTACCACAGATGTTAGTCTGATGATTAGTTATGGAAACTGTACCCAAGGAAACGGGGTGCAAGCAGGAATTGTAGCCAACTGTTTTGATCTTGAAAATAGCTCGATTGTTTGTGAAGGCCGTTGTCCCAATTTCCAATCCTATACTTTGGATGCCTATGGTTTAGAGATTGGAAGGATTTACTATTTATGGTTAGATGGTTGTGCCGGAGCAGCTTGTGATTATACGATTAATACTATAAACGGATCGACTTTTCTGGACCTTCCGCCAGAACCGACTTTGCCGATTATTGGCCCCACTTCAATCTGCGATAGAAACCAGGCCGTCGAGTTTCAGACTTTACCAGTTGATGGTGCCAATAATTATAACTGGACCGTTGATCCTCCTTTGCCGGTCTATATTGACGGAAATTTTTTGATCGTTCAAGATTGGCTCAATGCTTATTCTGTTTGGATTTGTGTAGAAGCAGTCAATGATTGCTATCCCTTTAACACCCAAGAATGTATCGAAGTACGGATCGATTCAGATAACGTACCCACAGAATATACGGGACACTATTGTGAACCTGCTCAAAATTTCCTTTACAACGGGATGGTTTATACAGAAGGTTTTTATGAAATTGATCTCACTGATTCAAATGGATGTGATAGTACTATTTGGTTGACGGTAGAAAATAATTCTGGATCAAAATCAATAGAATGGGCTACCATTTGCGCTGGAGAAGAATATGAATTTAATGGTCAGATTTTCACCCAATCTACCTTTGGTTATGAAGTCATTATTCCCACTCCAGATTCTACGGATTGTGATTCGGTAGCCATTCTCAATCTGACCCTTTTTGACCCAGAGCTTTGGATTATGCAATCTGATGAATTGGATTGTGAACAAGGGGTTGATGAAATCATCCTCAGTACTGCTGGATCTGGTATTGGCAATACTTTTTATTCTTGGGAAACTACGGATGGTTGGATTTGTGATGGAGTAAGCGATAAACCTACGCTGTTTGTTTGTGGAGCAGGCACTTATTGTCTTTCCATTTCCCATATTTCTTCTAATGGATTTATCTGTAGTAAATCTGATTGCATAATCATCACGGAATCATCTTCCGCTCCTCAAATCAATTTGACGGCCACACCTGCTTCCTGTGGATTAGCAGATGGAATTATAGATATTGAAATAATCGGTGGGATTCCTCCCTTCACTTATGAATGGAATAATTCTATTGGTACGGTAGTGGATGAATTGGATGAACTTTATGCTGCCGAATACATGCTAACGGTAACAGGTGCTTTTGGTTGCCAAGGCATCGCAAGTGTCACGGTAGAACAAGATAGTGATATCATGATCGACTTAGTCTCTCGTATTCTTCCCCAATGCGACGATAACGGAAGCCTCAGCATCGAAGTTCTCAATGGCAATCCTCCCTATGAAATCAATTGGAGTCCCAATGCCAATGGACAAACTGGACCAGACATTAGCGGATTGGGTCTTGGCATTTATTATGCCACCGTAATTGATGCAGATGATTGTCGGGCTACTGCTTCTTATTCTATGGTAGGTTTTAATAATCTGGAACTCCAAGTAAGCGCTACTACTGATATCCTTTGCAATGGAGAAAATAATGGCTCCGCCACCGTAGAGGTCTCCGGAGGCTTAGGGCCTCGGGTCATCCAATGGGATGCCAACACCGGAAATCAAATCGGAGAAACCGCGACTAATTTGGCCGCCGGAGATTATGAAGTAACGGTCACCGATGCACAAGGTTGTACCAGAATTGCAACAGTAGAAATTTTAGAACCTACTTTATTAGAATTGACGGTGTCTAGTACGGTTGATGTCGATTGCTTTGGTGAAGCCACTGGCGAAGCCACTTTGGATATCTCCGGCGGAACGCCCGGCTATACCATCCAATGGGGGGGCAACACTGGCGGACAAACGGGTTTGACCGCTACTGATTTAGCAGCGGGCACTTATCTCGTGAATGCCACAGATGAGAATTTTTGTAATGCCTCCGCAACGGTGATCATTCAATCGTCTGAGGAATTAATTTTGACCACAGAAATAGAAGACCCGGCCTCTTGTTTTGGCACCCAAACGGGCTATGGCCGCGTTGCGGCAACAGGTGGAACGCCACCGTATACTTATATTTGGGATGCTCCCGGAGCGGATGTTATTGGTCCCGAAGCTTCTGCCCTTTTTGCAGGAGATTATATTGTCACGGTCAGTGATGCATTAGCTTGCACAAGTACGACTTTGGTACATATTGAAGAAGGTTTGTTGCTAAATATTGTAATTGGACAAAATGAATCTATTGATTGTAATGGAGAAGAGAGTGGCGAAATAACAGGTTTTGTAAGTGGTGGAAGTCCACCTTATACTTATGAATGGTCGGCCAACGCAAATGGAGCAACGAGCAATACGCTTTCTAATTTGGGCGCAGGATATTACGGACTCACTGTAACAGATAATAATGCTTGTTCCGCTTCCAGTTTTTATCAATTGACGGAGCCTGATTTATTAGATGCCAATATTGAAGTATTGCCTGCTTCGCCGGGGCAAGCAGATGGAGAAGCTCAAGCAATTGCTACTGGAGGAACGCCTCCTTATTTTTACCTATGGCTGACCAATCCGCCGCAAGCCGGATCTTTTGCAGGTGGTCTTGCCGCAGGAAATTACCAATTATTGATTGAAGATGCGAATGATTGTGAAACTTGGATTACGGTGAGTGTAGGGAATTACTAAAGAAGATAGTTTAGTGATGTATAAAGTCAAAGTTTGGGTTTCCAGGCTTTGACTTTTTTTGACTAGGTAAGTACTACTTTGTCACTTTTGCCTAATCAAGTTAAGGTAGATCGATACGATAGAAGGAATGGGAAGCTAGTCAAAAAATTGTTTGACGGAGGAGTTTTTTTTGACGAGGGTTTTGAATACTTTTTGCCAAATGCAAAAGTATTACGCCGTAGGCATCCGCCATTTGGCGGGCGTAGGATTAAGAAAATCAATGAGGTTTTCCGCTGAAAAGGAAATCTTAGATTTAGATATAAAAATTTTTTAAACTGACAAAGTAGTATTAAATGCTTTAGGGGTTGGCAATTAATAAGCTACGAAGTTGTTTTAAAATGGAGGTTGATATTAGTTGTAAGTGTCCCGACGAAATGTCGGGAACGAAATTCCATTTTGGCCTCCCGTCCCTTTGGGGTCGCTAATTATCATTAGCTCATGTAGCCA